>WGCT01000534.1 GCA_015493625.1 Draconibacterium sp.
CCATTTTTAGAACAACAAAGTAAACTTTCAGAGCCACCTGTAATACAATTATTAGATCCACCACCATTTAAAACACCCCCAATGCTCCCAATTCCTTCTATCCATAATTCTGTTGAACTATTATTTAAATAAGACAAGTAAATATGTTTTCTGTTTTTACCCATTACCGGCAGATAATTAATTGAATCTACTTTGAACTCTGATTCTTTATCCGTACACCAACAATTTAAGTTCAGCGTATCGCCAACCATGCAACCAAAGTTATAAAGCAAACAATCGGTTTCTGTATTCATTCTTCTGTAAAAAATCTTTTGCCCAACTTCTCTAATGTAGCCAACAACCGACCAGTGATTCATCAACGAATCGTTGGAATTCAGAACCCTTTTATATTGTTTTTCATCAATTATGGTATCTCCAGCAACTTTTGTATAATAGCTCCAACAGTAATAATTACCACAGTCTCCTCCCGATCCCGTCATTGTACTCCATAACATATCTTCGGTAAATAATGGCTGAGAATTAGCGAAAGTTGGTAAAAAAAATAGTAATAACAGTAAGTATTTCATAATTTTATATTTTAAAATTGCTATTTAATAATAGTTGTTTGGTTGTTAAATGGGTTTGGTGTGTTTTGGTACAGTTTAGCCTGATTCACATCTGCATTAAATCCATTGCTACTGTCTATCGACCCACTTTTAAGGTTATTGTTGCAACAGTCGTTTTCAATGGTTTCTATTTGCGCAGTTAAATTCTCAATGGTTTTCTGCTGTTCTTTTATTGCTTCTACCAGTACAGGAATTAGTTGTATGTAGTTAATGGAATAAAGATTGTTTGTTGTATCAAGAAAAACTACTTCAGGAAAAACCTCTTTCAGTTCTTGTGCTAAAAACCCGATATTATTTTCACCTTCTTTTTCAAGCTCTTTTTTAAGAGTTTCATCTTCGATATTAAAATAGCTTTTCTTAAAATCGTATTTTACGCCTCTTAGCCTGTTTATCTTTGTTAGCGAATTTTCCAAATTCTTTACATTTTCTTTTAATGTTTCATCAGAAGTTATTGTTACTGCTCTTGCAATTACATGGTCGACATACAACACATTGAATTTTTTACTTGAATTACCTAAACACCCAACCCAATCACTGTTAGGGTGCATGGTAGCTACTCCACTCCAACCACTGTTGTCAAAAATAAAATGTCCATAGGTAGAAGAAAATCTACCTGTTCCACTCCAATCGAGGTTATACTGTGGATTGCTTTGGTTGATTCCAACTTTACCACTACTGTTAACCTTAATTTGCGAATAACTGTTAAACGAAGTGGCTAAAAAGCCGAAAATAAAAATAATTAAAAACTTTTTCATAATTTTGAATTTTAATTGGAAAGCCGCCAGCTTTCCGGTTAATAAATAATTTAGATACTGTAACCTGGTTCTTTTAAAGGGCTGGGTTACTTTTTTGCCCTTTACGGAGAGCGATATTATCTATCAGGAGCATTTCAAAAATCCCTTAGGGAAAGAAGTTACCTTTTGGTGCGGGATTTGACCAAAAGGTCAATAATAATTAGTTTGTTAATTGTTTGCGAAAGTACGGGTTGCATAATAACTGATTTAATGTTCTGTTTGTTTTGTTTGCCTGTAAACTTAACAAATGTAATAATTCTATGTTAATTATGCAAAAAATAATCCATCTGCTTATTCATATATATATGTATATCAACGTGTTAGCGTCGGCTATATTTTGCAATATTCTAAAATAAAGCCGATGGATAAGACAATAAAATTTGGTGACTTTTGCAATTATTGCTGTGATATTTAAATTTCTAAAAACAAGCTGTAATGGACAAAGAGGAGGCCAATTTTATGAATGATATTCGGGACGAATTTTTATTGTAGTTAAAAATTTACAACTGGTCGAACCGGCTTGCATCTAACCTGATAAAGATAAAAAGAAGGGTTGTAAACGACCAAAGCGAAGAACCACCATAGCTAAAAAAAGGCAAAGGAATTCCAATTACGGGCATCAATCCAATGGTCATTCCAATATTTACCGTAAAATGGAAAAACAGAATTACCGCCACCGAGTAACCATAAATTCGCGAAAAACTCGACCGTTGCCGCTCGGCGAGCCAAATTAATCGCATCAACAAAAAAAGAAACAGTCCAATTACTACCGAAGTTCCTAAAAAGCCCCACTCCTCGCCTACTGTGCAAAATATAAAGTCGGTACTTTGCTCGGGAACAAAATCAAATTTTGTCTGTGTTCCTTTTAAATACCCTTTTCCAAATGCGCCTCCCGAACCAATTGCTATTTTACTCTGATTCACATTGTATCCGGCACCCAGTGGGTCCGACTCAATACCCAACAGTTCGTTTATTCGTGCTTGCTGATGCGATTCAAGAAAGTTATTAAATGCATAATCAACCGAAAGAGTAAACAGAATAGAACCCAACAAAACCAACGCTATTAAACTGTAATTTTTTATCCGGTTTCGCCAACTTACGAGCAAAACAATTACCGACCCCAACAACACACCGGCCATCACAATTCCGGCAAGAGGATACTCCTTTTTCATCAGAAAATTCAATAAAAACAGAGCCAAAATACTAATTAAATAAGCTCCTAAAACGCGGGTAAATTGAATGAGTTTTGTATTAACAATAAAAAATGCAAGAAGTGCAATTGCCAATAGAACAATATAAAGAACTAAATTCGGAACAAGTAATGCCAATACAAAAAGGATGGCCACCAATGTTCCAAAGAAGAGAACAACTCCCGACAAACCTTCGCGATATAAGACCAAAACAAACGAAAAATAGACCAACGCCGAACCGGTGTCGTTTTGCAAGAAAATAAACAGAACCGGAGTAAAAATAATTGCAGCAATTGTTGCCAACGATTTTGGATTATGAATTTTAAACCCGTACGAACTCATATAACGCGCCAATACAAGTGCCGTTGCAAACTTCATAAACTCGGAGGGCTGAAACCCAAAGCTACCAATTGCAAACCACGAACGGGCACCGTTTATATCTTTCCCGATAAACAGAACCAGTATCAATAAAAATAGAAGAAACCCATAAATTATGTACGAAAAGAAGACGTAAAAATTGGTGTCGATAAGTAAAATAATCAGCCCAATTGTAAGCGCAGCACCAATCCATATTAACTGTTTCCCGTAACGTTGTGTGGTGTCGAAAATACTTTGATAATGCTCGTTATAAACAGCAGCATAAATATTAAGCCACCCCATAAACACCAAAGCAAAAAAGAGTAATACGGTTACCCAGTCGATATTTGCCCACAAGTTATTACGTTTTGGCATATTATTTTTTTTGATTCGGATCTAACAAATTAGCATCCAACATTTTTTTCTCTATCCATTTTCTTCGTTCCGATATGGAATCGGTAAGGTATTTCTCTACAATTAAACTTGCCATTGGTGCTGCATACCGCGATCCCCAAACGCCATTTTCGACATAAACAAAAAGTGCAATTTTCGGATTTTCGCGCGGTGCAAATGCCACAAATACCGAATGGTCGGCTCCCTGATTGTTTTGTACCGTGCCGGTTTTACCGCACATTTCTATCTCCGGAATTTTAACTGTTGCCGCCAGGTTTCGTTGCACCGACTGCGACATTCCAATTATTACCGTTTCGAAATGTTTTTTCTCAATCGGCACTTCTCTTTTAGTTTTAAATTCGCGGGAAATGGTATCGTTCTCAATCTCTTTTACAATGTGCGGGGTGTAGTAAAATCCCCGGTTGGCAATAACTGCTCCGTAGTTAGCCATTTGCAGCGGCGTTACACCGAGTTCGCCCTGGCCTATTGCCAACGACCGGACGGTAAGTGCATTCCAATGCCCCCTCCCATATATTTTATTGTACTGCTTTTCGGTAGGCAAATCGCCCTTTAACCCATTGGCAAAATCGCTGCTTAAATGCTGCCCTATTCCAAAGCTGGCCACATATTTACGCCAAACATTAAATCCCTCGGCCGATGTTTTGTACTTCCCCAAAATCGATTTGAAAGTGTTCCATAAAAACGGGTTACACGATTCGCGAATGGCATCGACAACATCGTTTGGCGAGCCATGATTGTGCGTACACCGAATGGGGCTCGATGCTTTCCCGTAACAGGCAAAACGTGTATTTCTATCAATTGCATTTACCTGCAACCCAATTAATGCATTAACCGGTTTAAACGATGAACCCGGAGGATATTTTGCTTGTAACGCACGATTAAACAGCGGCATTAATGTATCGGCCAACAGTTTCGAATAGTTGTGCCCACGCACCCTGCCCACCAACAATCCGGGGTCGTAGGTGGGGGCACTTACAAAAACAAGTACTTCGCCTGTTGCAGGTTCAATGGCTACCACACTTCCCCTTTTATTCCGAAAAAGTTTTTCGGCGTAAAGCTGCAATTTCAAATCGAGGGTAGAAACAATGTTCTTCCCTATTTTTGCAGGCACATCTTCCTCGCCATTCCGGTAACTTCCCTTCAATCTGTTATGAACATCTACGAGATTCATTTTCACTCCTTTTGTGCCGCGCAACTGAGTTTCGTAGGTTTTTTCAATTCCACTAACTCCAATATAATCGCCGGGTTTATAATAGCTGTCTCGTTTAATATCGGCCCCCGAAACTTCGCCAACGTAGCCAAGAGCATGAGCCGCAGCAGTGGTCGAGTATTCGCGTAATGTTCGCGACTGCGTATGAAATCCGTTAAACTTATAAAGCTGCTCTTTTAGTACAGCAAATCTTTCGGGCGAGATTTGTTTAATTAAAATTGATGGTTTGTAGTACGAATATTTTTTCGCCTTTTTAATTCCTGCTTCCAAATCCTCTTTCGAAATATTCAGCAAATTGCAAAAAAGGGTTGTATCGAAAGCAGTAACTTCGCGGGGTGTAATTAGTAAATCGTAAGCAGTTTTATTGTAAACCAATAGTTTTCCGTTGCGGTCGTATATAAGTCCGCGAGCCGGATACTGTGTTATTTCGCGTAATACGTTATTGGTTGCATATTGTTTGTAGGTAGAGTTAAGAATTTGTAGCCGAAACAGAATAATTAAAAATAGCAGTACAACGAAGGCAAAAACTCCGTATACAACAAATCTCCGTTTTGAATAGATATCCACGCTAATAAATTTAATCTCTGAAAACTATTAACTGACTTAAAACAATTGCAAATATCGAAAAAACAGAACTAAAAAATACGCGCATTAATGTGCTAAAAAAGTTTGCAAATGTAAATACTTCAAGATAGAATAAAATAGTGTGGTGCACAAGAACCATTATAGACACATAACTTAAAAACCACACAATTCCGTTTTGCATCAATCCCGGATAGTCGCTCATGTCTTCTTCGCGGCTCGATATAACTCTAATTACAAGTGGCCGTATATAGCCGATAAAAACCGTTGCAAACGAGTGAATTCCCAAACTATTCGAAAAAATATCGATAGAAATTCCCATCAAAAAAGCAAAAATAAGGACAGCGTAACGCGGGGTACTTAACGGAAGCAAAAGAACAAACAAAATATAAATATACGGGTTTACAAAACCACTAAACTGAATGTGGTTCAGAATTAAAACCTGGGTAAGTACCAGGCCAATAAACATAAATCCGTATTTAATTATTTGTCGCCCCATTTTCTATTAAACTTTCAAGCTTTTGCAACTCCTCTCTATCCAAGTTATCTATTATGTCGACAAAATGAATGGATCGGAAATCGGTTGAAAGCTGAATTTTAATTTTGTAAAAACTTTCGCCTTCGGGCTGACTAAACTCTTTTACAGTCCCAATCATCAATCCTTCGGGGAAAACCGACGAATGCCCGCTGGTAACAATTGTGTCGCCCACTGCCAAATGAACATGAAAAGGAATTTCCATAAGATTTGCTTCGCGGTAGTCGGCGCCGCTCCATTCTACGGGGCCAAAGAAACCGCTTTTCTTTAGTTTTCCCGACGGCCCCCAACGACTATTTAACAGCGAGAAGCCCAGCGAATACGATTCTGAAACGCTAATAACAACGCCCACAATTCCTGTAGGAGAAACAATTCCCATGTCGGGTTTTACTCCATCGGAACTTCCCTTATTCAGTGTAATGTAATTAAGTGTTTTATTTACCGAATTATTAATAATCCGTGCAGGAATATACCTGTAATTTGTGTCGTGCTGAACGAACTCCGGGCCAAGCGAGTCGGGCCTGTTTTGCAAAAACGAATGCTGCGATTTTAGCCGCGCATTTTCTTTAGCCAGAATTTCGTTGTCTTTGGCCAACTCGAAATATTTTACAACCGAGTCGAAATAGTTGTAAACCGAAGCTGCAACGCGGTTCGACGAGTTAAGGTACTGAACGCTCTGATATTTATTAAAGTTAAAAACAAAGATTAACGAAACTACTTCTAAAAAAAGAAAAAGCAGAAAAACATGATTATTGATTAAATACCTGAGCAGACCTCGCATTGCTTAAAAAAAACCTGACCGTTATCGAATCAGGAATGAGAAATTTTCTACGTTCTTCAAAGCAATTCCTGTACCACGCACCACTGCCCGCAATGGGTCTTCGGCAATATGAAACGGGATTCCTATTTTATCGGTTAATCGTTTGTCTAACCCTTTCAGAAGTGCTCCACCTCCGGCAAGCCAAATTCCTTTTACAACAATATCGGCATACAATTCGGGCGGTGTTTGTTCAAGTGCACTTAAAACGGCTGTCTCAATTTTCGATATCGATTTTTCGAGGCAGTGTGCCACTTCCTGATACGACACCGGAACTTCGATAGGTAGTGCGGTCATTTGATTTGGCCCCTGCACAACAAAGTCGGGTGGCGGCTCTTTCAGCTGCGAAAGTGCCGAGCCCACATGAATTTTAATCTCTTCGGCTGTGCGCTCGCCAATTTTAATGTTGTGTTGGTGGCGCATATATTCCATAATATCGTCGGTTAAATCGTCGCCTGCAATCCGAATTGATTTGTTGGTAACAATTCCACCCAACGAAATTACAGCAATCTCGGTTGTTCCTCCACCAATATCAACCACCATATTCCCTTCGGGAGCTTCCACGTCGAGGCCAATTCCAATGGCAGCTGCCAGCGGTTCATAAATCATATAAACTTCGCGTCCTCCGGCGTGTTCCGACGAGTCGCGTACCGCACGAATTTCAACTTCGGTACTTCCCGACGGAATACAAATTACCATTTTTAATGCCGGCGAAAACATTTTCGATTTCTGATGTATCATTTTTATCATCCCGCGTATCATCTGTTCCGCAGCGTTAAAATCGGCAATTACACCGTCGCGCAACGGCCGAATTGTCTTTAAACTCGCATGCGTCTTCCCCTGCATCTGACGGGCTTTTTCGCCAATTGCTACCATTTTTTCTGTTTTCAAATCGATGGCTACAATCGACGGTTCGTCAACCACAATTTTATCGTTATGGATAATAATTGTGTTTGCCGTTCCCAAATCAATTGCAATCTCTTGCGTTAAAAATGAAAATAATCCCATAAATTTTCGTTGTATAAAGCGTCAAATAATAAATTCTAATGTTTAAAATGGCGTCTTCCGGTAAATGCCATTGCAATTTCAAACTCGTTACAAGCATCAATTACCTCTTGGTCGCGAATACTTCCACCGGGTTCAACAATGTATTTTACTCCGTATTCGTTGGCAGCCTCAATGCTGTCGCGGAATGGGAAAAACGCATCGGAAATAAGTACCGAATTTTCGATATCGACACCTTCTTTCATATCGAAACGTGGCATGGTTAAATTCTTTAAGCTGTCTAACCGGTTGGGTTGCCCCATGCCGGCTCCGGTTAACCAAAATGCACCGTTCACTCCCTTCGAAACCACGGCAATAGCATTACTTTTCAGGTGTTTACAAGCAGTAATTCCAAACTTAGCAAGGTTTGCTTTTGTCGAATCGAAGGCTTTCGAAGTAACGGTTTCCAGTTTTGTATCCATTCCTTCGTCTTCGTCTTGCACCAACATTCCACCGCTTATTGAACGGAAAAGTTTTTCGCCGGTAATCTCTTTTTTCACAGGAATAACCAAAACGCGTAAATTTTTCTTTTTACTGAAAACGTCGAGTGCCTCGTCGGTAAATTCGGGAGCAATAATTATTTCTACAAACTTTTTCCCGAACCACTCGGCCACCTCTTTTGTAACGGTATCGGTAAAAAACAGAATGCTGCCAAAAGCACTAATCGGGTCGCCTGCCCAGGCCATTTCCAACGACTGCATAATGTTTCCGCTTACTGCCAACCCACACGGATTAAGATGTTTTATAACCGAAACGGCAACTTTGTTTTCTATGTGGGTTACCGAATGGTAAGCGTCGCTGGCCGATTTCCAGGCTGCATCGGCGTCGAGCATATTGTTGTACGAAAGTGCTTTGCCCTGCAAAACTTCAGCATCGGCCAAAGTAATTTCGCCCGGTGTATTCGCAAATTTAAAGAAAGTGGCTTTTTGGTGCGGATTTTCGCCGTAACGTAAAACATGGCCGTCGTTCAAGCTAATTCTTTCCATCGACGAATCTTCGCCTTGATTGAAATGGCCGAAAATAGCAGCATCGTAATGCGACGAAACGGCAAATGCCTGTCCGGCAAACCATTTTCTTTCGCTCATCGAAGTTTCGCCACTCTTCTCATTTAACAAATCGAGCAGCGGTTGGTACTCTTTTTTTGAGGGAACAATTACTACGTCTTTATAATTCTTGGCTGCTGCCCGTATTAACGAAATTCCGCCAATATCAATTTTCTCAATAATATCTTGTTCGCCGGCACCCGAAGCAACGGTGTCTTCAAATGGGTAAAGGTCGACAATTACCAAATCGATTTCAGGAATTTCGTACTCGGTTAACTGGCTAACATCGCCCTGATTATCGCGACGCGAAAGAATTCCGCCAAACACTTTCGGGTGTAATGTTTTTACGCGCCCTCCCAAAATCGACGGGTAACCGGTTAAACTTTCAACCGAAGTAACTTCAACTCCCAATTTTTCGATAAAACTTTTTGTGCCTCCTGTACTTAAAATTTTTACATCCAGCTCTTTTAGTTTATAAATAATCTTATCGAGATTTTCTTTGTTAAAGACTGAAACTAAGGCAGTCTTAATTTTTTTATTATCAGTCATTTATTTGATTTTTCGTTATAAGTTGCAAAGATAAAAAAAATCGATGTAGATTTTATCAAAAAAAATTGAAAGATGCAGAAAAAATCGAGTTTAAATTCTCATCCCAAAAAGCGACTGTAATCATTCTGAAATATTAACACTAATAGGGTAGTTTTATTGTTGAACCGAAGTTGAAAAGATGCTTTTAGTACGGCTTATTTACGAAAGTTTTGCATTTGCTATTAACTCGTTGAGGGCAAACCGGCTGCGTACATTCCTATCGTTGCTTGGGATTACCATTGGCATTTTTGCCATTATTTCGGTTTTTACGGTAATCGATTCTCTGGAATCGAAAATTCGCGAAACGCTCGACGAAATGGGCAGTGACATGGTATATATTATGAAATGGCCGTGGTCACCGCCCGAAGGCGAAACCGAATATCCGTGGTGGCGATACATGAACCGGCCGGTGCCAAACATGGAGGAGACCGAGGAGGTTTTACGTCGCGGAAATTCGGTGGAGAGTGCTGCTTTTATTTTTGGGTTTAGCAGAACAGTACAGTCGGGGAGCGATAAAATTGAGAATGTTACCGTAATGGCCACTTCGTATGAAATGGAAAATGTTTGGAACCTGAAAGTGGAACGTGGCAGATATTTTACCGAGAACGAAATGCGCTCGGGGGCACCGCTCGTTATTCTTGGTGCCGATATTGCAAACCAGCTTTTTTCGAGTATAAACCCCGTTGGGCAAACGGTTAAAATTCAGGGGCAAAGGTTTAGGGTAATTGGCGTTTACACAAAAAAAGGGCAAGATGCTTTTGGAAACTCAATGGATAAAAATGTCCATATCTCGGCGGTAAAATCGTATTATATGCTCGATGTAAAAAATCGCGACCGCGGACAAATGATTTGCGTTAAGGCAAAACCCGATGTTGACCCCGATAAATTTATGGCCGAACTGGCAGGAATAATGCGGTCGATTAGGCGACTTAAACCAATGGAAGAGAATAATTTTGCCCTTAACGAGGTTAGTATTGTAGCCGACCAGTTCGACCAGTTTTTTGTGGTTTTTAATTTGGCCGGCTGGATAATTGGCGGGTTCTCTATTTTGGTGGGAGGATTCGGAATTGCCAATATTATGTTTGTTTCGGTAAAAGAACGCACCAAAATTATCGGTATTCAAAAAGCAATTGGTGCTAAAAAATATTTTATTCTGTTGCAGTTTATTTTCGAGGCAATTATTCTATCGTTAATCGGTGGAATTGTTGGTTTATTTCTAATTTTTATAGGAACAATTATAGTTACCTATGCTGCCAATTTCGAGATTGCTTTAACCGCAGGAAATATTATTACCGGACTTACCATTTCGAGTGTAATTGGTTTTGTTGCCGGATTTATGCCGGCACGCTCGGCTGCCCGGCTCGACCCTGTGGTTGCTATGAATTCGGTGTAAAAAAACACTCTACCATTTATAAGTAAACGAAACAGATGGGATAATTGGAAACATTGTTATTTGTTTTAACTTATTACTGCTTTTATAGTAGTACCACGGGTTATGTCGGTTATAAACATTATAAACCGAAAAGTTCCAAATAATGGTTTTGGTTTTATGTTTTCGCTCTATAATGTACGATAAGTTTAGCCGATGAAAAGCAGACATTTGATAGTTGTTTACAGTATTTACTAAACTTCGTTTTTCAAACCATTCAGATGTTGTTGCCTCATCCATTATAGGGAAAGATTTGCCACTATACTCTTGTTCTGCCAATGTAATAAAAGCCCCCGAAGCAAAAACAAAACTTGTGGAGATTGAATGGCTAATTGTTTTGCCCTTCTTTATTTTTTCAACACAAATATAGTTTGAATTTATGTTCAGCTGATGTGGGCGCGAATAAGCATACGGAAAGGTTTTGCCAAAGTTTATCTCGTTAAATTGGCGGGTACTTTTTGAGAGCGTGTAACTAACCCACCCTGTTAATCTCCCAACCTTTTTTTCTGCCATAAACTCAATCCCAAACGTTTTCCCTTCACCTTGCACAACATAATCTTCCCAGCTTTCGCCCTGCTCTTTTATTCCCAATGCGCCCGGTTTATATCTAACTACATTGTGTAGCAAAGAGTAATAGGTTTCTACCGAAAAATGATATTTTGAAGTAGGTTTCCAAAAAATACCTGTAGATAAAAGGTCGGATGTTCCGGGTTTTATCTTATCGGTCGACGACACCCACAACTCTGTTGGAATACCCAAAGTTGTATTTTTTAGTTGATGTAAAAATTGGGTCATTCTCGAATAAGATATTTTTCCCGACACGAAACTTGAAATTGAATAACGTAAAGATGCCCGCGGTCGTAAACTCCAGTAGTTTTTACCCGGTATTGACATCATTCCGCCGCGCAAACCAAAATTGCCTTTTATCTTTGGGGCAATATTTATGTCACTTTCAAAATAGAGTTCTGAAATTTTGTTCTGTGTAAAAACATCGGAGTTTAATACAAACGATTCCTCAAGCGATTTAAAAGATATTATCTCGGGACTGAATGTTTGATTGGAAAAATTAAACCCGAACTTGGCACTCATATTTGTAAGCGGAGACCAGTCTAAATCGCCTTTTACAGTCCAGTCGGTTAAATTGTTATATCCTCTGTACTCTTGCTCTCCTTTCTTATCATATTTATTAAGGTACTCTTGCTCAAAGCGGCTGTTGTAGGCAGAGAAGTTAGCAAACAGTGTGGGCGAAAAAATATGGTTCCACCGTAAAACAGTTGTCTGGTTTTGCCAAAAGTAGGTAAACTTGGAATAGTCGTACGCTTCTCTTCCTACATTCTCTTCTGCCCAAAAAGCATCATTTCCGGTATAAAAGCTCAAATAGAGGCGATTATTCTGATTTATTTTCCAGTTTACTTTTGCATTTATATCCCAAAAACCATAAGTAACAGTTTGTTCGGTATCGTATAATTTTTGAGCAGTAAGCAGAATTACATCAGCCCAGGTTTTGCGTGCTGAAACCATAAACGATATTTTGTTTTTTAAGATTGGTCCTTCAAGTGTAAATCGGCTTGCAATTGGACTTATGGAGAAAACACCCGATATTTTTTCCATATTTCCCTCCTTCATCCTAATATCGAGGACGGAAGATAATCTACCACCAAAACGTGCAGGTAGATTGCCTTTATACAGTTTTGTTTCGCTAATAGCATCGTTGTTAAAAACCGACATAAAACCCCACAAATGATTTACATTGTACACCGGCACACCATCTAATTGAATTAGTGTTTGGTCGGGGCTGCCACCACGAACGCTAAACCCCGTAGAACTCTCTGCCGAAAAAGAAACACCCGGCAACATCTGAATTGCTTTAAGCAAATCGGGCTCGCCAAGCACCAACGGAATTTGTTCCACCTGTTTGGCACTTAATCGGTGCATACCCATTGTTGGCGAAAGCAAAAATTCTTCGGCAGAAGTGGCTTTAATATTAACCTCATCAATTTTGTTGTTGGTTGCCAACTGTATGTTTATAGTTGTATCTTGAGTTAGTTTCAGCAATATTTGTTTAGGCTCGTAACCAACAAATCTACAAATTGCCGTTGCTTTTCCACTATCGATGGTAATGCTATAAAAACCGTATTGGTTGCAACTTGTACCAACCCGTTTCTCTGGAAAAAAGAGAGTTGCTCCTGGAAGCTGTTCGCCGTTCGCCACATCGGTAATATAACCACTTATTGTTATTTTATTTTGAGCAAATCCTAACAATGGAAAAAGTAGCGCAAGAAAAAAAAAGAGATTATGTTTGAGATTAATGTTCATTCTCATCTTCTATTTTTTGAAACTCTTTTGATACTGAAGTAAACGAACCAAAAATACCTGTTCCTCCATTTATATTTGTATAAACAGGAAACGGTGTATAACCTAAAAACATACCCTCTTCTCCTGCGTCTGCCTCTAATTCAGACATTTTCATACTCGACTTCATATATTTATCAAGATGACAATCGACCGAAAGCAAAACAACTTCCAACGGACGACCAATAGTTTCAAAGGCAAAATA
>WGCT01000535.1 GCA_015493625.1 Draconibacterium sp.
AAGCAAAAACGAAATTTACTATTCGGGGAGATTACACCTACAGCTACATCCACAATACAATGGGGAATTGTAATAAATTCACAAATATTGAAAAAAAAAAGGGGACGGTAGTAAATTAACTCCGTCCCCAAATTTTATCTATCCTAACCTAATTATATCTATCCTAATATCCATTATTCTGAGTCATCTGAGTCAGGTCAATTTCTTCCTGAGGTATTGGATAATTAACCATATAGTCTTTCCAACCCAGAGGGCCAAGAACTTCTTTTAGTTTGCCTGCCCGTTTTAGGTCGAAGAAACGTTTCCCTTCGAAACAGAATTCAACCTTTCTTTCGTTAAGTATAATATCAAGCAACTGTTGTTTATCGGTTGTTGTGATATCGGATGCACCTCCGCGTCGTCTTACTTTATTAATGTATTCAATTGCAGTACTGGTGTTACTTCCTTGTTGTACCAGTGCCTCTGCATAATCGAGATAAACTTCTGAGAGACGAATTAATGCCTGATCAATATTTCCATAGCCTCCTGACCATTTTAATCCTGTAGTTAAATCAGTATTTACCGGAACCCACTTCATCATATGAATATTACCCGGAGGCGCTAAATATATTTGATCATTAGTAAAATCACCATCATTATTCAAATCATATAATTCATGCTCAACGTCATAAGTAATGGTATCAATTCTGTAATCAGTTGCATCGATATAAGTATTATGACGAACAAAATTAGTGTCGGGTTGATAGAACCACGACCATGATGCAAATGGTCCCCAATAGATAACCATGTTAGTCTCGTTCAAATAATCGGACCAGATGTTTTGTCTTTCTCCATCGGCAGCTCTCATTGCTGTAAAAATATTCTCTTTGCTATATTCCGATACTCCATTAAAAAGATCGGCATAGTTAGATTCCAAAGAATATCCAGCAGGGCTGTCGATAACTTTTTTAGCTGCTGCTTCGGCTTTAGCCCAATCTTTTTGCCACAGATAAACCTGATCCAACAGTGCGTTTGCCATACCTTTTGTAACACGTCCGGCATCATCCTGCGAATCGTACGAATCTGGTAAATCAGCAGCAGCTTCGGTTAGGTCGGTAATTATTTGAGCCCAAACATCAGCTTCCGGAGATCTTGTAATGTTGATTGCATCATTGTATCCCTGAGGCTTAAGAATAAGAGGTACATCGCCAAAAGCAATGACCAGATTATAATAATAATATGCCCTAAGGGCTTTAACCTCTGCAATATACCTTGTCTTTAGTGTTTCGTTCATCCCTTCTAAGGCCGGAAGTTTTTCAAGAACCAGGTTAGCCCTTTGGATGCCTGCATAATATGCCTGCCAGTATTTCCAAATATGTTTTGGATTACCCTGCTCTTCAGGTACCCAACGATATTGGTCAATTGCAATTAAAGATGCCCAGTTCGCATCACCATGTTGTTCAACAATATCATCGGCAGCCGATGATCCGAGAATAAATTTATCCCAACTTATTCCCATATACGACAAAACATCATACACGCCGGTAACGGCTGGTTTCGCATGTGAAGGAGTTGTAAGAAAATTAACATCTACTACTCCCTGATAATATTCGGCTGTTAAAAACTCGTCGTCGTTACACCCATTAAAGGCAATCACGAAAATTAACAGGATTAAATATTTATTTATATTTTTCATAACTAATGTTTTTTATTATCTGATGATTTAAAATGTAATGTTTACTCCAAATCTATAAACACTTGTGCTTGGGTAATATCCTCCGTCAACTCCGGAATCTAATCTGTTCCCATCGCTATAAGTGCCGGATTGATCAATAGAGATATCAGGATTAAAACCGGAGTACTTAGTAATAGTAAATAAATTATCACCCGAAACGTAAACCTTAACTTTTGCAAAATTAACCGGCAGATCGTAAGAAAGCACAATGTTTTGAAGACGTAAAAAAGAACCATCTTCCAAATAAGCCGAAGAGTTTCTGTAGTTTATATTGTAATCTTGAACTCTTCTAATAGGTATTGTATTACTAGTGCCTTCGCCGTGCCATGCATTAAGTACAGTTGTAGCCTTGTTGCCTGAACGCCCCTGTTGTTCAATTGAACTTCTAAGTTCATTATAGACTAGATTGCCTTGAGAACCATAAAAAAGAGTAGCTAAGGAGAACCTTTTGTAGCCCAAATCGAATCCAAACCCATAAGTAAAATCAGGAATAGGACTTCCTAAAAACTGTCTGTCTTCAGCATTTATAACACCGTCACCATTCAAGTCTTTAAATTTAAAATCACCGGGAACTGTTTCGGCTTTTTGATAAGGGGCGTCTGCGTTAAGAGCATTTGCCGCATCAAGTTCGGCCTGTGTCTGAAAGATACCTTCGCAAACATATCCGTAAAAATCACCAAGTCCACCACCTACATAAGTGCGATTCCTTACTTCATAACCTGCAGATCCTGAAAGATATTCGTTCTCTCCGATGTCTGTTACTTCGTTATTATAAGTAGTTAAGTTAGCATGTACATTGTATGTAAAATCTCCAACCGAACTGTTGTAACTGGCCTCAAACTCAAAACCTTTATTTGTTAATGCGCCTACATTAGTAATCATCGATTCGTACCTACCCCATGACAAACTTGCGATACCCGATGTTACAGGGATGGTTTTTCCAAGTAACATATCGGTAACGTCAGTAATAAAATAATCGGCTACAAAACGAAGTTTATTATCGAGGAAAGCCATGTCGATTCCAAAATCTTTTTGTGTTGAAGTTTCCCATTTCAGGTCGGTATTGGCCAGTCCTTTGGTTACTAATCCCGATTCGAAAGATCCATCTTGCCCGGTAAACGAGTAAAAGACATTTGCCATTGAGGCGACATATCTGTAATTGCCAATTTTATCGTTACCAACCTGACCGTAACTGGCACGCAGTTTTAAGTCGCTAAAGAAATCGGGAATAAAAGTTTCATTCGACAATCTCCATGCGACAGAAAATGATGGGAAAGTTCCAAACCGGTTATTTTTACCAAATCTCGAAGAACCGTCGTGCCTGATATTACCGGTAACATAATACTTGTCTTTATAGTTATAACTGGCACTGGCAAAATACGAAACCATTGACTCTTCGCCTCTGTACTGATTAAACGATGATGTTTCGGCGGGTCCACTGCTTACAATTCGATATGAAGGATCAAGATATTTTGAATTTCCACTTATACTATTCCACGAACTGTGTCGCTTTTCGTATCCTACCAAAGCATTTACACTATGGTCGCCAAACATTTTATTGAATTTCATCACATTTGTCCATGTCCAACCCATACTAACAGAATTAGAACCACTTACATTTACATCTGCACCAGACATCATTCCCTCATTATAAATATTATTATTGTGACCTGTATTTGAGGAAGCAGAATAATTATTGTTAAAACTAATACGATATGATAGACAGTCTAAAGCACTAAAATCAGCATATATACTATTGCTTATGCCAAAACTATTTCGTACAGGATTACTGGAAACAACTTCAGCATAAGGAGTACGACTTGGTCCATAAAAAGGATCTTCCGGTCCGGCCAATGTACCATCCTCATTAAAAACCGGAATGGTAGGTTCCATTTGAACCACACCCTCAAACTGGCCCCATTTAAGATCACCACGATCTGTACCTGTTTCTTTTTGATTACCAAACGAGGTACTGTTACCAACTTTTAGCCACTTTTTAATTTTATGATCGGTATTTACCCTGAAATTAAGTTTTTTCATACCACTTTCAATCGCTACCCCATCTTGATCGAGATATGAAATTGCAACATACGCTGTTGATTTTTCAGTGCCACCCGAGAATGAAAGGAGGTGGTTTTGGATGGGTGCATTATTTTTATAAATCACACCAATCCAGTCGGTACCTTCACCAAGTTGCGAAGGAGCAGGAAAAAGTTCGGCAGGGCGACTGGGATCTCCTCCAAAAGGTTCAGGTAGTCCGTCGTTCCTATACATTGTATTTTGAACTTCGCCATATTGTTGAGCATTCAACATTTTAACATTACCGGCATTAATCATATTTTGGAATCCAACCGATCCGTTATAGGTAACTTTCATACTACCGGCTTTTCCTCTTTTTGTGGTAATAAGCACTACTCCATTTGCACCTCGTGCACCATAAATAGCAGCCGACGATGCATCTTTTAATATCTCAATCGATTCAATTTCGTCGGGATTGATACCTTGAAGACTGCCACCGTAAATACCATCGACAACATACAAAGGTTCGCTATTGTTGATGCCTCCAACTCCACGAATCCGAACTGAAAGTCCGGCACCGGGACGACCACTTTTGGGGGCAATAAGAACACCCGAAGTTTGTCCCTGTATTGCCTGAGCAATACTCGTCGATCCTGTTTTGGCAAGCTTTTCGCCGCCAACAGACGAGATTGAGCCTGTAATATCTCGCTTTTTAACGGACGAATAACCAACAGTAATTACCTCATCGAGACTGTACGTATCGGTTTGCATGGTAATGTTTATTGTTGCCTGATTGCCTACCGTAATTTCCTGTGTCTTCATTCCAATAAACGAGACTTCAAGTACTGCATCGTCGGGAACATTGTTTAACGAATAAGCTCCGTTAACATCGGTAACTGTTCCAATCGATGTTCCTTTAATGATTATTGCAACTCCCGGTAATGGCTGTCCATTTTCGTCGGTAACTTTCCCGACCAGCGATTTTTGTTGAGGTTCTGCGGCTTTCGACTCCATCTCTTTTGGATAAAGAAGAATGTTTCTGTCGCGCACAATATGCGTTACTCCGGTACCTGCAAAAAGCACTTGAAGTGTCTCTTCAATGTTCTGCCCGCTAATATTGATTGACACCCTTCGGTTCATATCAATGAGTTCAGAACTGTAAGCAAACCTGAATTCGGACTGCTTTTCAATCTGCTCTAATACGTCAACTACTTTTTTGTTGCGCATTTCGAGAGTAAGTTTCGTAGATTGGCTATACACGCTTGCTGAAAGCTGCATAAGTCCAAATAGCAAGAACAAAGCTGTTAATTTCATAACTCTAAAAAATTTGTTCCAAACGGAAGGTGTTCCCCTTCCAATACTTCGGATTTTTTTCATAATTTTACAGTGATTTAGTTTATAAATTTATTTATCATTTGCCGATGATAAGTATAAGCCGGCAGTGTTGCCGCACTGCTGGCTTAATTTTATATCTTATCTTCGACCATTCTCTTTTTGTTTTTATCTAATTTAAACAGTATTGTATCATTTTTTTGTATTGCTTTTATGGGCGAAATCCCCTCCATTAATTTAATTATTTCATCAATCGGTTCATTTTCAATTGTAAAGGTGTAGTGAATGTTTTTTAC
>WGCT01000536.1 GCA_015493625.1 Draconibacterium sp.
GAAATACCTGCTCCTAAAACAACAACTTTCATAATCTTTACGTATTAGTTTATAATTCGAACTATTTATGTTGAAGTTGTTTAAAGTGAAATTGAGAACTTTTGGAGTTCAGCTGTTTTATACCATAATTCCGGCTATGCCATAGAACTTGAGCTTTACCGAAATTAACCTGTCGCTATCGAAAATTTTATTTTTACTTTAAATAACTTCATCGCTTTGTGAATAAATTAAATCTCTTGTGATTTTGTCGTATTTCAACTCTCGAAATGTTATAACAAATAAAATTGTAAACTTGTTTTAATTTTTAAATCTATTTTTTGCAATATAGTTATAAAAATCTGATATTTACGTTGTTGTGAGTCTGAATGTGGGATTTTTTTGAACTATTTTTGATTTATGAAAATAGTTTGTTTTTAATGTTATAAAAAGTTAGTTGTGCGTGTATAGCAGAGTTGCCGATTTAAGCAGAGCTGTTTTTGCTTTAAATAGCTTTTTCATATAAATTTAATAATATACATATTTGTAGAGGTAAATGTCTGAATAGTAAAAGGTTCAGTCGGCAGAAATGCTCTTTAAAATGTTCTTGTTTTGGTTTATTCTATATTAGCGAATGTATTAAGCAAATGTGTTAAAAACAACGCCAAAAAATGATATATTTGTGCTTTCAAAAAATTTCAATTTTGCAACTTAAGTTTAGTACACATGCAATCAAAAGGATTAACCGTTTCGAAATTTGTATATAGCTGGTTGTTGATGTTTGCCGTTTGGTACGGGTTTACAACTTCTACGGCTTTACCCGAGCTAATTACCGGAGTTATTGTTTCGTTAGTTGTTACGCTAATTACTGCCAAGGCAGCTCAGTGTTGCGGGCTCGACATTTTACTTCCTCACCGTATATTTTATATGGTAAAATACATTTTTGTTTTTATTATTGCTTTGCTTAAAGCCAATTTCGATATTGCCCGCCGGGTACTTTCACCAAGCTTGCCAATTAACCCCGGAATTGTTGAGTTTGAAACAAAATTAAATAGCGACTTTGCAAAAATGATATTGGCAAATAGTATAACACTTACTCCGGGAACAATCACCGTCGATTTGGTTGGGAATAAATATTTTATTCATTGGGTTGATGTGAAAACGGAAGACTCGGAACAGGCCCGACAGGAAATTGCCGGCGATTTCGAAAAAATATTACTTAAAATATTCAATTAAATAACTATATGTATGGAAATGAATATTGTTTTATATATAGCTTTAGGATTTATCGGGTTGGCATTAATACTCGGTATTCTCCGGTTTATTAAAGGCCCAACGGCAGCCGACCGCGTTGTGGCACTCGATACTATGTCGGTTATTGTTACTGCTACTTTAGCATTGTTGGCATATATTTTTCAACGGTATATTTATGTCGATGTGTCGTTGGTTTATGCCATACTTGGTTTTATTGGAGTAATTGTTTTAGCACGATATTTAGAAAAAGCATTGTAATGGAAATACTAAAATATATAGGATCCTTTTTTGTGTTGCTCGGAAGCGTTTTTCTTTTTCTGGGCGCTCTAGGAATTTACCGGATGCCCGATGTTTATAATCGGTTGCAGGCGGGAACAAAATCGTCGACACTTGGAGCAATGAGTATGTTGCTTGGAATTGGCTTTTTACAGCCCGACTGGATGGTTAAAATGATAGTGATAATTATTTTTATTGCCGTTTCGAACCCGTTAAGTTCGCATGCATTGGCACGCGGAGCTTATCGTGCCGGATTATCGCTTTTCCAAAAAGAAAAAATTGACGCTTACGAGAAGGATTATAAAAGTATGGAGGACAAAGAGTTATGATATTTAATATAATCTTCTTTTCGCTACTGGCTATTATTATTTTGGCGGCTGCTATTTATGCTGTTGTTCAGAAAGATTTGCTTTATGCCGTAATTGCCACCGGAGTTATTAGTTTGGTGCTCTCCATTTACTTTTTTATTATGCAGGCCCCCGACGTTGCGTTAACCGAAGCCGCTATTGGAATTGCACTTACTACAATAATTTTTGTAATTACCATACGCAACACTTCGCGGCGCGAAGATGAAATTCCGGTAAATAAAGAACCCGACAGAGAAGAAGAAACAAAGTAATTGCTAAAATTTATTTGAAAAATGAAACGAGCTTTTATACTATTACTACTGGTTGTTGTGGGCTGGGTGCTGGCCGACACATTTTCGCAGATTAATTTTGGCGAATCGAGAATGGGAGATATAAAACAGCAGGAAACTGTTGGTGCATACTACCTTAATAATACAGTTGAAAAATTATCGGTGGCCAACGTAGTTACTGCCATTGTTGTTAACTATCGCGGGTTCGATACGCTTGGCGAAGTAACTGTGCTTTTTCTGGCCGCATCGGGGTTGGCAAGCATTTTATATCGCAGAAAAAAGAGAGGCGAACACGATGTGATGATTTTGAAAAATTCGTCGCAACTGCTGCAAACCGGAGCCAAATTAATTTTCCCGGCCATTTTGGTTTTGGGTGCTTATGTTTTTATTCACGGGCATCTAACTCCCGGAGGAGGATTTCAGGGAGGAGCAATTATCGCTTCAGGATTCCTGTTAATGTTTATGGCTTACAAAGATTATCATGTTAGTCATAATGTATTAACCTGGGTGGAGTCGATTGCGGGAATATTATTCGTATCGGTGGGTATTTGGGGACTGATTTCAGGAGCCACTTTCCTCGAAAATATTTTGGGAACAGGAACTTTAAACGACCTTGTTTCGGGAGGCATAATACCTCTGATTTACATTGCTGTTGGATTTAAGGTTGCTGCCGAACTAACGGGAGTATTAGAAACATTACTGAACTTTAAAACTGAAAAATAATGGATCCGATTCTTTATAATAAAATTATTTCGGTAGGAGTTTATGGCTCGGCCATAGGACTAATACTGATTGGATTATATGCCGTTTTGGTAAAAAAACACCTCACTAAAATTGTAATTGGTTTGTCGATAATCGATTCGGGAGTTCACCTGCTGTTTATTGCAGTGGGCTTTATTAAAGGAGGTACTGCCCCTATTTTTTCTGAAAAAGGAATTGAACTTGTTAATCAGGGTACGGCAATGGTCGACCCCGTTCCGCAAGCGCTGGTTCTTACGGCAATTGTTATCGGGTTTGGAGTTACTGCAGTGGCTCTTTCACTGGTAATTCGTTTATATCGTCATCATCATACTGCAAGAATAGATCATATAAAATCATTGAAATGGTAATAAGTCCGGTACATTATATTGCATTGCCTTTGCTGGCCGCGTTTCTGATGCCGCTGCTTGCAAAAGTTAACAGAGAGTTGGTAAGGATTATTCCGGGAGTTGTTTTAACGTACCTGCTGTTCGTTTCGGTTGTGCTTATGCAGCGCGTTACCGAAACCGGGCAACCTATAATTGAAACACTTGCCGGCTGGCAGGCTCCGTGGGGAATAAATCTTGTTTTTAGTCAGTTTACAGGGTTTTTGGTTTCGTTAATGGTTTTTATGGCCACACTAATCTGGATTTTCAGCTACCGCTTTAAAAAGGTCGATAACGAACCTGCACTAAAATATTACATACTGTTTATGATGTTGGTTACCGGCTCGGTAGGCGTGGTACTAACAGGCGATATTTTCAATATGTTCGTTTTTATGGAAATTACCGCTATCGCATCGTATTCGTTAACATCGTTTTACCGCGATCGCGATGGTGCCGAAGCCGGTTTTAAATACCTGCTGATTGGTTCGCTTGCCTCAACTTTTATGTTGCTTGCTATTCTTCTATTATATACACAAGTGGGCACGTTAAATATGGCAATGATTGCCGAGCGAATGCACACCGTGCCTGTAGGAATGAAAGTTACAATTCTTATTCTCTTTTTAACAGGACTTGGAATTGAAGCCGAGATGTTTCCGCTTAACGGTTGGGCCCCCGATGCTTATTCGCAAGCGCCAAGCCCGGTAGGAGCAACGTTTGCCGCACTTGTTGTTAAAGCCGGAGTCTATTCGCTGATTCGTGTTATTTTTACCCTTTTCGATATTCAAGGTGCTTATCAGTACCTTATAATAATGGGAATAATTACCCTTATAATTGCCGAGTTTGCTGCCATGAAACAGACCAATCTTAAACGAATGCTTGCCTACTCTTCAATTGGGCAAATGGGGTTTGTTTTAATCGCATTTGGAATTGGTACTAAAGAGGCCGTTTTTGGTGCACTGTTTCTTATGTTTAACCACGCCATAATTAAAAGTTTGCTTTTTATGTCGGGTAGCTTTTTTGTGTATAACTCTACTTCAAAAGATATTAATGGGATGTCGGGAATTGGGAAAAAATTTCCATATATGGGATTTCTCTTTTCAATAGGAGCTTTTGCAATTGTTGGCTTGCCGCCATTTTCAGGGTTCTGGAGCAAATTGTACATTCTTATTGCTGCTGCCGACGAATCGATGCTTGCTCTTGTGGCAATAATTCTACTGGTTTCAATCGTCGAAATAGTCTATTATTTCCGCGTGGTTGCCAAACTCTATTTTGGAAAACCTACTGATAAAGAGGTGGTTCATAAACCAACTTTTGGCGGGTATTTTTCTATGACCGTTTTGGCTGTGGTAATATTACTGGTGGGGTTTTATCCCGATATTATTACCGGTTTTATCCATCGGGCTGCCGATACATTATTAGATAAAGGAGCTTATATTTCGAATGTTCTCTCTATGGGGCATTAATACTAATCTGAAATTTGTTTACGATGAACAACATAGTTTTAATTCTATTGATTTTGTTAGCAGGAGGAGTTCTCTCGTTTTTGCTAAACCAGATAAAACCTCTGCTTTCGGGAGTAACAGCTTTTATTGCAACGGCTGCCGCTGCGATACTTTTCTTTATGGGAACCGGCACAGCCGATAATTTCGACTTTATCCTCGGTGGAATGCATCTCAGTATGGGAATTAATGGCTACAGCTGGATATTCGGCGCATTAATTCTCGGATTCTCAACACTCGTTTTGCTTTACTCAATTTCGTATATGAAAGGGCGAGACCGGCTTGGATATTTTTATCTTAATTTTATGCTTTCCATTATGGCAATGATGGGAATTATTTTTAGCCGCGATTTTATTTCGCTTTTTATTTTTTGGGAAATTATGACTTGGTCGTCGTTCCTTATTGTTGTTTATCAGGGGTTAAGCGAAGGACGGGTAGGAATAAAATATATGATATTTAGTGCTGTAGGCGGTTATTCAATGCTGCTTGCCATTGTTTTTATGAAAGCACAAATGGGAACCGTTCTTATCTCCGATTTGGTTTCTCATTTCTCAGGTTTTGCCATTCAGCAACAAACAATGGTGGGTATTTTACTGCTTATTACTTTTGGCGTAAAAGCAGCTGTAATGCCGTTGCATGTTTGGGCGCCTCGTGCCTATTCCGACTCGCCAATGTCGTACACTTCCGTTTTCTCCGGTCTTCTTTCTAAAATGGGAATCTTCGGAATGGGAATTGTATTGATTTCCGTTTTCGCAAACAGCAGTACATTTGGAACAAATACCTTTTATATAAGCAATGTTTTAGCATGGTTGGGCGCAATTACAGGCGTTATGGCAACATTTTATGCAGTAATTCAAACCGATGCTAAAAAGTTGTTGGCATATTCCTCAATTGGTCAATTGGGGTATATTGTAATGGGACTTGCTGTTGGCACAAAACTTTCGGTAATGGCTGCACTTTTTCTTGCAGTTGTTCATACAATATTTAAAGGAACTCTGTTCTTGGTTGTTGGTGCGGTTGAACGACAAACCGGCACAACCGATATGACCAAACTGGGAGCTCTTATTCGAAAAATGCCCTGGACCTTTCTTGCAGCACTAATGAGTATTATTGCGTTAGCAGGTATTCCTCCGTTGGCAGGGTTTGTAGGGAAATGGATGTTCTACGAATCGTTAATTGTTTCCGACCACTACTTTTTAGTAATTATGGCGTTCCTCAGTTCAACAGCAGCATTTTTGTACTGTTACCGTTTCCTTTTCGGTGTTTTCCTCGGGCAGGAAGAGAAGGAGTTTGAAAACGTAAAAGAGGCTCCTGCAACAATGGTTATTCCAATGGTTTTTATGGCTGCGTTGTTATTTGTCTTCGGCGTTTTCCCGGGATTGCTTTTTAACCCTATTGCTAAAGGAATGGAAGTTCTCGGAATGGGAACTGTAGATTGGAGCATGACTGTACTCAGTAATGGCTGGGGCGATCATGTCGATACAATGTCGATTATTCGTACTATAGGAACCATTTTTATATTGGCTTTTATCTACCTTGCTTTGTGGAACAGAAAACGTACACGGTACGTTACAACAAAAGATATTCATACATCGGGAGAGATACCAACCGAGAACGAGAATTTAACTTACGCTGTCGATTTTTATAAACCTTTCGAAAGAGCCATTGAGCCGGTTATGAAACGGACAATGGACTTTTATTATAATCATTTGGGCGAGGGATTAGAGTCGTTTTTTAACTTTTTAAGGAGATTTTA
>WGCT01000537.1 GCA_015493625.1 Draconibacterium sp.
CAATAAGAGCAACAATAATATTTACAAATTTTACAGCTAAGAAGCTGCGTTTCGATTCGGCTAACAGAGGTAACATTCCGTGCCCATCTTGCGAAACAGAGCTTGCGAGCAAAATACTAAACGGAATGGTGCCCTGTGCGAAGAGCGTTACAAAAATAAGATGAGGCCCCGATTCGGGGATAATGCCAACCAATACAGCAATAACTAAAACAAAAAGCATATTATTCGATAACCATGTTTCGATATTTACAAATTGCATAATTAAAGCAAACGAAAATAGGGTGCCGAATGTCCAGAGAAATATGCGTGGAATATGTTTTACAACGATGTGTTCCCAGAGATGTTTTTTTAGAAAATGGTCGGGGACTGTTAGGATTACAAACAACGAAATAAAGACCGTAAACAGCAGAGTTAATCGTATCCACAGTTTTGCATTGCCTGCAATTAGCCCACCGAGTATAGCCAATAAAAAAAGTGTGGTGGCCACAATTAATAGTACACGGTAAACCGATGGCTTAGCAAGCTGAATAAAAACTCTTTTCCGTTGAAAACAATTACAACTATCTTCGGAATGCAGAGCAAAATTGTGTTGCGAGAATTTAGTGAGAATTTTTTTTGGTTCGTAAATTTTATCGGTAATGTATCCGGCCAGAATTCCCACAAGAAAAATAATAATTGTTAAAAAAAGTGCCTTTTGCGGAAACATGGCAAACATAACAAATGCTTCGTCGCCACTGGTTGCAATCATTGCAGCTACAACAGCACCAAACGAAATAAGCCGGTGCGAAAAAAGTGCAACGGCAGTAAATGCACCCATACAACCGGGAACGGCTCCTAATAGTGCTGCTAAAAAGTATTGTTTCCAGACGTTCGACGATAAGCTGTTTTGCCAAATCCCTTTTGTTTGAACGTTAATGTATTCAATAATCAGCATCATAATAAATACGAAGCCGGTTATCATTATCGATTTTAACAATATGGACAAAAAGAGATGTAGCATATTTTCTCTTGTTTTCTATATTAACGGTTCTGCAAATTTTATATAGTCTTGATAAACAATAAAACACAAAGTGATGCGAGCCATTCTAAATGGCAGTATTTCAACAGTCTACTTTGTTTTGAGTATCACATCTATTATCTAACAATCTAATTTCTAAATAATTTACATTCCTTTCCACGCTTCTGCTTCGAGCTGTAAAAATGTGTTCCGTTCGTTATCGTTCATTACTCTTACAATATATTCCAGTTTTAATCCAATTTCATTAATCGGTTTTTCTATCGATGCAATGAGTTGGTCGGCAATTGGAATATTCGGAAACGGAAATACAAATGAAAGTACAACCGTATCTCCATTCAGTTCAATATCTTTTACAATTCCGAGTTTTGTTAACGGATAATTAATTGCGGGATGTTCAACTTTCGAAATTACATCGATAGCTTCTTCTACTGTTTTCATAATCTTTACAAAATATGGTTTTCAAAATAAAATTCATACTGCCGAAATAACCTGAACCGGACAGATTTCGAGTGCCTGATTACATTCAGCTTCTTCGTCTTCGGTTTGCGGTTGTGTATTTATATAAGCCACATTACTGCTGTTCATTGCAAAATTTGTTGGTGCTATTAATGCGCATGTACTGCATCCTACACATTCACTTTGATTTATTTTAAACGCTTTCATAACTATCTTTATTAATTGGTTTTTATTTTTTCCCAAATGGAATAAAACTCTTTACTTATTTTATTTTCGGGAGCGTATTCAATAATTGTTTTTTCGTTCACCACCGACTCAACCATTTCGTTGGCAAAAGGTATTTTGCCAATTAGCGAAATCGAATTTTCGGTAAGGTAGTTTTTTACTTTTTCTGTTATTTCTCTGTTCAGGTCGAATTTGTTGATAACGGCAAAAACCGGAATGTTAAAAGTGTTAATTAATTCAACCAGTCTTTTTGCATCGTGCAGTCCCGAGAGTGTTGGCTCGATGACCATTAGCACCGCATCGGTACCGGTAATGGATGCAATAGCCGAACACCCGATTCCGGGAGGTCCGTCGTTTATAATAAATTCGGCATTAGTTTGTGTTGCAATCTCTTTTGCTTTTTTTCTGATTTCAGTAACCAGTTTTCCTGAGTTCTCTTCACCGGGGCCCATTTTTGCATGTACCAGTGTTCCGAATCGTGTGTTGGAAACAAACCAGTGGTTATTGTTGTTGTAAACCGATTCGATTGCACCTTCAGGACAAACACGCTCGCAAAGCCGGCAGCCTTCACACTGAAAAGGGTTTACTTCGAGCTGCTCAACTGCATTCGGATGAATTGCATCGAAATGGCAGTGTTCGACACAAATACCACAGTTGGTGCAAACATTGGGGTCTATTACGGCAACTGTTCCGCTGTCGAAATCATATCGCTCTTTTA
>WGCT01000538.1 GCA_015493625.1 Draconibacterium sp.
AGCTATTAAAGTTTATTATTCTTAATCGTTACTTAATATTTTTAAAAGCAGATTAAAAGATATCGATTATTTTCAAAACTATATTAATTTTGGAAAAGCAAATTAGATTATTCATCCCATTTAAATATTTATCATGGATTCGAACAATAAATCTACAAGAAGGAAATTTTTAAAAAGTGCCCTTGTTGCGGGTGCAGGACTTACAATTGTCCCTCGACACGTTTTAGGTGGAAATGGTTTTACTGCACCGTCCGACCAACTTACAAAAGCAATTATTGGAGTTGGAGGAATGGGACGCGGACACATTCCATACGAAGGGTCGCGCGTTGTTGCCATCTGCGACGTCGACACACAACATTTAGCAAAAGCACAAAGTTTAATCGATTACGATGTAAAGCAGTTTCACGATTTCAGAGAGTTGTTGTTATTGCCCGAAATTGATGTTGTACACATTGCCACGCCACCACACTGGCACGGATTAATGGCTGTTGAGGCGGCCAAAGCAGGGAAAGATATTTGGTGCGAAAAACCGATGACCCGCACAATTGGCGAAGGCAAAAAAGTTATTGAAGCGGTTCAGGAACACGGAAGAATGTTTCGGTTGAATACATGGTTTCGCTTTAAAGGAACTTTCTACGGACTGGGAACCGATGTAAAACCACTAAAAAAAGTGATAGACAGCGGAATACTTGGCTGGCCGCTAAAATTCACCGTAAGCGGAATTACCGGCTACAACTGGAAATTTTACTGGAGTGGCGAACACAATCTTACTCCCGAACCCATTCCTAAAAATCTCGACTACGATATGTGGCTCGGGCCTGCCCCCCACAAACCGTACAACCATCTTCGGGTTCACCAGAAATTCCGCGGCTATTGGGATTACGATGGTGGCGGACTGGGCGACATGGGACAACACTACCTCGACCCGGTTCAGTATATGTTGGGAAAAGACGATACCAGCCCAATAAAAGTTGAAGTGGACGCACCACAACAACATTACGATGCAGTAGGCTCGTGGCGACGCATTACATACACATACGCCGATGGTTGCCAGATTATTCTCGACGGTGAAAACCGCGATAAAGATGCTGCATACATCGAGGGGCCAAACGGAAAAATATTCCGCGGATTTAAATCAGACATTCCAAATCTGCAAAGTTTTATTAAAACTTTACCCGAGCCGGAACCACAAATTAAGGTCTTCTCCGAGTCGGTAAAAACACGAAAAAAATTCGCACTGAACGAAATGAACGGATTCCGCTCGGCAACAATTGTAAACCTCGGTATTACTGCTGTTCGCCTTGGCCGCACACTTCACTTCGACCCCGATAAATTAGAATTTATCGACGACGAAGGAGCAAACCTAATGATGAATCAACCCATGCGGGCACCATGGACAATTTAGCGTTTAATTTTTAAAACTTGAATATTGAGTGTTGAATATTGATTATTAAAAACTACAAAGAACATACAACATTAAATAAAAAGTTAACAAGAAAAGAAAAATGAGAAAGTTTGATTTAGAAGATAGACTCATTGATTATGCGATAGAAATTAGCAATATCGTTGATGAAATCGATAATTCAAAACTTGGGAATCATATTTCTGGCCAGTTAATAAGAAGTAGTAGTTCTACTGCATTAAATCATGGCGAAGCACAAAGTGCGGAATCAAAAAGAGATTTTATACATAAACTAAAAATTGTTTTAAAAGAGCTAAAAGAAAGTCGAATCTGTTTAAAAATAATTCAAAAGAAACCGCTAGTTACTAATGCATCTAAATTAGTCCAGAGGTTAAAGGAGACAGAGGAATTAATAGCCATTATTTTTAAAAGTATTGAAACCGCTAAATTGAATATGCAGAATTATTAATCTTAAATATTAAGAATTTAATGGGGAGACCAAGTATTGAAATAAAAAACATCCAATAAGCAACACTCAATAAACAATTAAAAAGTAAAAACAGTTATAAACTATACTAATAACAATAAAATGAATAAATTAATAGCAATAGTAATTTTGGTAATTTTTAGCGTCGGAAGTTTTGCACAAGACAACCGCACGCTCGATACGAAAGTTGCCGATGTTTTGGCGCAAATGCCAACTAAAACCCTCACTCAGCGCGACAAAGCGATGGAAGAATTGGTTAGTTTGGGGCAAGAGGGATTTCAGAAAGTTGCCGCCGAGTTAACCCCTCCCGGAGTTGGCGACGACACTGCCGTACGTTTTGCCATTAACAGTTTGGCACGCTACGCAAGTCAGTTTGGGAAAGATAAAGAGAGAGCTTTTGCCGAGGCAAATATTTTAATTGCATTGAAAAGTCAAACCGATACCGAGGTTAAAACTTTTCTGTTAAACCAGTTAAATTTGGTAGGTAGCAAAAAATGTATCCCCGAAGTTTCGAAATATCTGACCGATAAAGAACTTTGCGAACCGGCAACACAAACACTTGTGGCACTCCGAATTAAAATGGTTGCCAAAAATATTATGGCAGCACTACCTTCGGTTGAGGGAAAAAACAGAGCAACACTGGTTCGTGCTTTGGGCGTTTTAAAATGCCAACACGCAGTTGATAAAATTACCCCTTTTGTTAACGACGATGATGTGTACATGCGCAAAACAGCACTCGCCGCTTTGGCCAATATCGGTCTCCCCGATTCGTATAAAACACTGTTAAAAGCAGCCAAGAAAGTCGATTTTAAATACGACATTACCAATGCTGCCGAGGCATTTTTAATCTATACCGACCGCTTGGGTGAGGAGAATGAAATTAAGCTGATGGAAAAAGCTTGTTTAGAAATTTTTAAAGCCAATACTTCTGAAAGTCTACTGCATAACTACTCAACCGGGTTGGCAATTTACACCAAATATTTAGGATACAGAGCCACACCTTTTTTGTTAGATGCAGTTGATAACAACAATAAACCGTTTCGCTATTCGGCACTTAATTTAGCCGAAAAAACAGGAGGTGTAGCCGACACGCGCGCGTGGATAGCAAAAGCCGACGATGTAAATCCGGAGGCGAAATCGGAGATTATTTCGATGTTGGGCCGCCGTGGCGACAAACTTGCCACCGGTTTTATTGAAGAAAATTTAAACTCAACAGCACAAGTTGTCCGCCAAGAGGCAATTTCAGCATTAGGCGAATTACAAGGTACCGACGCAATTCCGGCTCTGATTGCTCATTTGGCAACCGGAAACGATTTAAATGCCACAAAAGCAACACTTTTACGATTAATCGACAACAAGCATTTGGCTGCCGTAGCTGCTGAATTAGACAATACAACAGGCAAAACAAAAGCTACATGTATCGATATTATTGCAGCAAAAGCAGGAACAAGATATTTCGACAAAGTGTATGCAACAACTGCCTCGACAGATGCCGACGAAAAAGCTGCAGCATTTAACGCACTAAAAAGTGTTTCTACTGAAACCAACCTCGACAAATTGCTCGACTTGCTGCTTCGCATTGAGGATAAAACTGAGATAACACAAACACAAATGGCTGTTGTTGCCGCTGCAAAAGGAGTTGAAACCGAACAAAAAAAGGAGGGCAAAATATTTACAACTTTAAAAACAACCGACAAAAAAGCGCGGATTCTTACAATTCTCCCCGAAATTGGTGGCGAATATGCCCTGAAAACAGTTACCGCTTATTTTAAATCATCAACCGGCGAAACAAAAGATGCAGCATTCGAAGCACTATTAAACTGGAAAGATTATTCGGCATCGAAATCGTTGTACGAAATCTGCAAATCATCAACCGGCGAGTACGGGCAAAAAGCATTCGCTTCTTTTGTAAGAATGGTAGATGCGGCAACTATTCCCGACGACCAAAAACTGTTACAGTACCGTAAAATAATGGCCTACGCAAGTTCTGCCGACGACAAAAACAGCGTTATTAAGGCAATTGGAAAGCTCAAAACATTCCTTTCACTGGTATATCTAAATCAGTTTCTCGATGATAAAGAATTGCAACAGGCTGCTTCAATATCAATTATGGAAATTGCCCTGCCGCAAAACAACAAAAACAATGGTTTTTCGGGCGATATTGTAAGAGACTTACTCAACAAAGCAAAAGAAATTATGACCGGTGGCGACAGTCAGTATTTTAAAATTGATATTGAAAATTACCTTGCTAAAATGCCAAAAGAGAAAGGTTTTGTACCGATGTTTAACGGTAAAAACCTGGACGGATGGCAAGGTATGCTCTTAAATGGCAACCCAATAAAAATAGCCGAGTTAAGCGAGGAAGAACGTATACAAGCACAGAAAGAAGCAAATATAAAAATGCATGAAAACTGGAGTGTAAAAGACGGTAAAATTGTTTTTAACGGACACGGAGCAAACCTCGTTTCAGCAAAAAAATACAAAGATTTTGAAATGATTGTTGACTGGCTGATTACAAAAAAAGGCGATAGTGGAATTTATTTACGAGGAACTCCACAGGTGCAAATCTGGGATACTTCGCGTGTTGAAGTTGGCGCACAAGTTGGTTCGGGTGGTTTGTACAACAACAATAAAGACAATGTGCGCAATCCACTGAAAGTTGCCGACAATCCAATCGACGAGTGGAATACGTTCCGCATTACAATGATTGGCGAAAATGTAACCGTTTATTTAAATGGCGAGTTGGTGGTCGACAATGTGAAAATGAATAACTACTGGAACCGCGAAATTCCAATTTTTGATGAAGGAACGATTGAATTACAGGCACACGGGAATCAATTGCAATTCAGAGATATTTATGTTCGCGAAATAAATACCAAAGAGATTGGATTGACAGAAGAGGAGAAAGCTGAAGGTTTCGAGTCGCTGTTTAACGGTAAAAATTTAGATAACTGGCAGGGAAATAAAACCGATTACCATGCAAAAAATGGCGAATTGGTCGTCGATCCAAAAATGGGTGGCCACGGAAATCTTTATACCGAAAAAGAGTATAAAGACTTTATTTTCCGTTTCGATTTCCAACTCACTCCGGGTGCCAACAACGGCCTCGGAATTCGTGCTCCTCTTGAGGGCGATGCCGCTTATGTTGGAATGGAGTTGCAGATACTTGATAACACGGCTCCCATTTATGCCAACCTGCACGAGTACCAATATCACGGCTCGGTTTACGGTGTAATTCCTGCTAAACGCGGCTACCTGAAACCGGTGGGCGAATGGAATTCCGAAGAGGTAATTGTAAAAGGTTCGAGAGTGAAAATAATTTTAAATGGCGAAGTAATCTTAGATGGCGACATTGCAGAGGCCAGTAAAAACGGAACACTCGACCATAAAAATCATCCGGGATTAAAACGCGAAAAAGGGTACATCGCATTTCTCGGACACGGTTCGAAACTGAAATTTAGAAACATAAGAGTAAAAGATTTAAGCAAATAATTGAACCCCTCTGAATTTTCTAATTCGTAGGAATTCTTTCGGGGAAATTTAAAAGGTACCATCTCAATAGTTTTTGAGATGGTATTTTTTTTGTTTGACTTTATTGGACTGGCATTTAAACCTTATCGTTCGTTATATTTTCATATCATGCTAACAATCAGCAAAATACTTAAACAACCGCGTTTGTGTCTAATAGTTAATATTCAACATCTTTGTTTTGTTTGGAGTCTTATTTCTTCCGAAAGCTCCGAAGGAATCCCTTTGGAATAAAAATCTAACAATCTTATATTAAATGCAGTTTAGATTAAAATTTTATCTTTGATTAGTAAATCAAATTTCAAAACGATGAAAAATAAAAGTCTGCTTTTCATTTTAACTCTTTTCCTTTTTTCAATACTCCGTTATAATCTCAAGCGGCAATAGTACCAAAATACAATAGTTTGTCCAATCTCTTTCTATTTTTAGCAGAGTATGGGTTAATCCCGAACACGTCAAAAAAACGGTTCATCAGTAATGTGTTGTGGTTCATGGTCTTTATATC
>WGCT01000539.1 GCA_015493625.1 Draconibacterium sp.
TTATAAATGTATTTTTAATTCAACCAAAAACTATTCTTATGAAAAAACTAATTTTTCTATTGGTTTCATGCTCCATCTTTTTTCAGGGTTTTTCGCAAGACAAAGAGGTAACAAAACAGAACTGGAATTTCGGAGCACTTCCAACAATTTCGTTCGATACCGACCTCGGATTTCAATATGGTGGGTTAATAAATTTATACGATTATGGCGATGGAAGTCGCTACCCATTATACGACCATTCTATTTATCTCGAAATTTCGAGATTTACAAAAGGAAGTGGAATTAACCGTATTTATTACGATACCGACGACTTAATAAAAGGATTGCAGACAACGGTTGATTTAAGTTACCTGTCGGATCAGGCCTACGATTTTTTTGGATTTAACGGCTACGATGCAGTGGTTAATTTCGATTGGATTGACGATACAAAACCTGAAGATGTATATAAATCGAGGATGTTTTATAAATACGACCGAAAATTATTTCGTTTTAAAGTCGACTTGTCGGGAAAACTGTCGGGCGAACATTTACGTTGGGCTGCCGGAGTAAACATCCTTAATTTTAAAGTTAGCCAGGTAGATATTGAACGACTAAACGAAGGCAAAGAAGGCGACGAATTATTACCCGACATTGAAGGGTTATACGATAAATATGTTCGGGTTGGCATAATTTCGCAAGACGAAGCCGACGGAGGATTTATTCCTGAATTAAAGGCCGGATTTATTTACGACACACGCGACAATCGCCCGAATCCGATGAAAGGAATGTGGAGTGAAGCAGTTATTGTTGGCGCCCCCTCTTTTTTAGGTGCCGAAAGTTCGTTTGCAAAACTTAGCTTAACACACCGGCAGTACTTTACAATTATTCCCGACGATCTTTCGTTGGCGTACCGGCTGGCATACCAAACCACAATTGGAGGCCACGTTCCTTTTTACTATCAAAGTCAGGTAATTACATCGGTAATGAAAGGGGCAACTTCCGAAGGACTCGGAGGCGCAAAATCGTTGCGCGGAATTCGTAGAAACCGGGTAGTTGGCGACGGGTTTTTCTACGGAAATGTTGAAGCGCGATGGAAATTTGCCCGTTTCCGTTTTATCAATAACAACTTTTATTTGGGATTGAACGGATTTTTCGATTTCGGACGAGTAACAAAAAAAATTGACGTTAGCTATCCGACACCAAAAGAGGAAAAAGAGAGTATCGACGATTACCTGAATCAGGGAGCCGAGAAAATGCACTATTCGTATGGAGCCGGGTTACGTATTGTTATGAACCAGAACTTTATTATTGCTGTAGATTATGGTAGAGCTACAAATGCAAGCGACGGAGATACAGGAGTTTATATTGGATTAAATTACCTGTTTTAACGTTTTATCGGCCCCGGGTTTTACCGAAATAACTTATTTTACCGATGTTTTCCATCATCTCAACGAAAAAAACAGGCTCTGACAAAACTTTCATTTATGTTTGAATTAAATTCTAAAATATTGCCAAGATGAAAGTAAAAAATGGTTTAACTGCATTTGTGATTATCATGTTTCTATCAGGTTGTGTGGTGTACTCATTCTACCCGCTTTACACTTCCGATGAGCTTTTTGCAAACAATATTCTTACCGGAAACTGGACCAACGAAGACGGTGCCCACTGGTCTTTTAAACATCCTGTATTAAAAAATAAAGATAAAATAGAAATCGATAGCACATCGTATATTTTAACCGTCGTTCAAAAAGATTCGGTTAAACAGGAGTTTTCGGTTCATATTATAAAATTGGGTGCCCACTACTTTTTAGATTTCTATTTGTCAGATTTTTTTGACGATGAAGATTTAACATTTGCCTCTTTTCATACTATTCCGGTTCATACATTTGCTAAGCTTACTATTTCAGAAAACCAACTTCAAATTAACTGGTTCGACCAGAACTGGTTGGAAGATTTAATTACCGAAAACAGAATCAGAATTCGTCACGAAAGAAACGATGACTTTGTTTTGCTTACAGCCAGCCCACACGAGTTACAGAAATTTGTTGTAAAATACGAAAACTCTGAAGAGGCATTTAAAGAGGGACTGAACATACTCTTAACCCGGATTAAGTGATTGCAAAGCTGACAATATTTATTGGTCACAATGAGAGTTAAAACTATGCACTTTAGTGCATCTTGCTTTAGCTTCTAAAAAATCTAGGCTTAATGGACAAAATTGAGGCTAAAATCTCTGTATATAGT
>WGCT01000540.1 GCA_015493625.1 Draconibacterium sp.
CTATAATTTCATTAAACAGCAGCAATAAAATTTATATATTTGAGAGCTGAAAATTTAAACAAAAATATAATATTCAGATTCTATGAAAAAGTATATTTTAAATTCCAGAATTGCATGCGATCTATACGATGGAGACTTGGTTTTAGCTAACCTCGACACCGGTATTTATTACTCGTTAACAGGGCTTGCAGTCTATTTGGCAGGTAAACTTCCTGTAGCAAACAAAAATGACTTAATTGAAGAAACGGCAAGTGTTTTCTCAGACCAAAAACCGGCAGCATTAGTCGATTTAAATAAGATCTGGGAGAAGTTGGAAAGCGAGGACATTATAATCTCGGTTGATACCGACAAGGAGTTCAAGAAAACTTTTACGGTTGAAAAACCTACTGAATTTGTTGCATCAAACTTATCGAGATATGCCGATATGCAGGATCTTTTAATGCTCGATCCCATTCATGAAGTTGATGAAGATGGTTGGCCGGTTAAAGAAGACGATTAATTTTTATGACACTCGAAGAGTATTTTGAAAATGCCTTAGCTGTTTTTTTAGCAGAAAGCAACCTTCGTACTCAAATATTAAAAATTGGGGGAAGGCAGATTCAGCTAAAATATAGCTCCTACGAGCTAATTGAGCAATTTCTTCCATCTGTCAGGCATTTGGAATCTGAACGCAAAGGTGAAACTCAACTTACCATTTATGTTGGCGACGAAGATACTCTGCACCAGAAACTTAAAGCACCTCCATGGATCGATGAGACGTTTAATGCACAAGGATTCCCGCCTTCTATCAATCAAGACAATTATCAAATATTTTTTCAACCCTGGATCAGGCAGGTCTATCTTTTTTCCAGAAAACATAAAATTGGCATCTACTGGGTAAAATCAATAAAAGAGATTCCCTGGTGGGAAAAGACATTCTCATTCAGGGTAATATTTCACTGGTGGACACGCGATTTGCCGGCACAGTTAATGCACGCAGGAGCAATTGCCGAAGACGCTGAAAATGGATTTTTAATTACCGGAGCAAGTGGTTCGGGCAAATCAACAACCTGTTTGAATTTAGTACAAAACGGATTCAAATATTTGGGCGACGACTATATTTGGATTGAACAAGGAGAACAAAATAAAATTATTGCTTTGTATCAATCGGCCAAACTCGAGGCCGACAATTATTTGGAAAGATTTGAAAGCTGGCACCCACTTTTAAAGAATCCAGAATCGTTTAAACAAGAGAAAGCCATTTTCGATATGCGAGAGATATTCCCGGGAAATTGGTTGCGGGAGGCAAAAATTAAAGGTATTTTATTGCCACAGGTTACAGGGAATAGTAAAAGTAAAATAGAGATCGCAAAACCATTTCATTCCCTCATGGCAATTGCTCCAACTACATTGCACCACCTGCCACATCATCGCCAAATTGCTTATAAGAAAATAGCTGAAATAGTTGCCGGGACGAAAACATACACTTGGAAATTAAGTACGGATAAGGATACAAATTCTCTTGAATTTAAAAAGTTTTTAGCCAATGGAAAAGGTATTGATTAGTGTAATTATTCCGACTTACAATAACGGAAACGAAATTATTAATCCCATCGATAGCATCAAAAATCAGCTCAGCCCCGATGGCGTTGATGTTGAATATGAGATAATAATTGTTGACGATGCATCGACTCCTGAAAAATACGAAGAGGTTAAGAGTGTGGCTGAAAAGGAAGAGAGTGTTAACCTTATCAGGAGTACAACAAATGGCGGCCCCTCGGTTGCCCGGAATTTAGGTATTAAATTGGCAAGTGGCAGTTTAATCTCTTTTTTAGATGCTGACGATTTGTGGCCGGAAAACAAAATCAGGTTACTTTTTCCTGAACTTGGCAGCCCTGAAATAGAGATTGCCGGAGGAAAAGTAAAGTACCGGATTAAAGAAGGTGTTGAATTAGATTTAAACAAATGGGAAGATGACCGGCAAAGAATAACGCATGTTCATCTTGGAGCACTGCTGGTACGGCGCTCCGTTTTCGACAGAGGGTACTTGTTCGACGAAGAGCTTCGGTTTAGTGAAGATGTTGACTGGTGGTCGCGCATCAGGGAGGATAACATCGGGATTTCGATAATTGAAGAAACCACGCTGCTCTATCAAATTCACGGTAATAATATGAGTTTTAACCGCGATATTCACGAATTAGATCTTTTAAAAGTTCTGCATAAATCTTTGCTGCGGAGAAAAAAGAAAGGCGGCAATACGTTTATGCCACAAATAAAAGATTTCAGAAATAGAAGAGATGATTTATTGGTTAGCATCATCATTCCGTTGTACAACGGAAGTAAAGTAATTGGAAGGGCATTGCAAAGCATAATTAACCAAACGTATAAAAACTTCGAAATTATTGTTGTTGATGATGGCTCAAAAGATAACGATGCAGAGTGGGTGAGAAATAATTATCAGAATGTAATGGTAATTCAACAGGAAAACAGGGGCGTTGCAGCAGCAAGAAATACAGGAATTAATGCAGCAAACAGCGATAGCGACATACTGGCTTTTCTCGATCAGGATGACGAGTGGCTGCCGGAAAAGTTGATAAAACAGGTTGCTGTTTTGAGGGAAGATCCATATTGCGGCTGGGTAACCTGCAACCAGAAATATGTTTGGGAGAACGGAATTGAACGCCCCGGGTTTATGAAACCTGAGATTGATAAACCGCATCGCTCTTTTGTTCCCAGCTCATTACTAATTCGGAAACATATATTGCTAAGTCTCAATGGATTTGATGAAAAATTAGAAATGGGCAACGATTTGGACTTGATACGAAAACTGAGAAACCATAAAATAAAAGAAGCTAATATTGATGAAGTTCTTCTTTTTAAATGGTACGATGGGAATAATGAATCATATAAGATAGAAGAGGCGAAAGCTGATATTTTTGCCATATTACGTAATCAAATAAAAAAAAGAAATGAGCAAGGTTGATGTTATAATTCCGGTATACAACGGCGAAGATTTTATTGAGGAAGCTATAAAATCCATTCAACAACAGTCTTTTACCGATTTTAGAATAATTGTGGTCGACGATGGCTCAACAGACAATTCAGCTCAAAAGGTTAACGAGATGTTAAAGTCAGATTCGAGAATTGTTTTGTTCCAACCCGGGAAAATAGGGCTTGCAAATGCACTAAATATTGGGCTGGAAAATGCCGAAGCACCATATATTGCTTTTTTAGATGCTGATGATTTATGGGAAAAATCGAAACTGGAAAAACAGATGAAGGTTTTTGAGAAACAGGATAATATTTCGGTATGTTTTACAAAATTTACCGAATTCGAATCATTTAATAATGCGAGCGGAGATCATAAATTTAAAGCAAGAAAAGAGCCAATTAACGGGCTGGTTAAAATTACTTTTTTAGGGAAACGGGAGGTTTTTAAAAAGTATGGAAATTTTAATCCTAAAATTGAATTAGGCGATTTTGTCTCATGGTTTAGCAATTTAATTAATGATGGCTGTAACTATTTTGTTATTCCTGAAGTACTGGTATTCCGGAGGATTCACGATAATAATATGACGGCAAAGTTAGACAGGAAAGGTTATCTGGATATGATAAAAGCCCACCTCGATGCAAAAAAGAAAAAATGATTGGTACATCGAAAATAAAAATTAAACAGTTAAAAGGGAGTGCGTTTTACAATACCTTAAAAGGGTATTTTAATAAGAACCTTAAAAGGAAACTCTTCTGGTCGCTTTTTTTTGCATCGGCAAGAATTGTTTTCTCTTTGGCATGGCCCTATTTATTGTATAAAGAACTGTTTAAAAACGAACAAATCCAGACCGATAATATTGTTATTTTAATTCCTGTTGTACTTGTTATTTTTGCCTTTGCACAGTGGTTTACTTTCAGGCAGGCGGTTATAAATACCCGCATAAACGATTATCTGTCGCTTCGTATTACCACCAACTTTTGGCATAAAATGGTGTCGCTCGAATGGCTCTCTTTCAAATCAAAATCACGGGAGTATTATTTCAATATTTTTTTAGTCGACTTTTGGAGAATAAGGCTAGGAATTAAAGCAGTTCTCGAGAATATACTACCATATCTTTTTCTGTCGATTGCCATGCTTTTTTTTCTGTTTTATATCAGTCCCCCTATTTTTCTTCTCTATTTGGGAGGCTTTCTAATTACAGCACTTTTTCAATTATACAGCAATGTAAAAATGCAGTCTGTAATACGTGCATTTCACGAAGCATGGAGAGGCCAAAGTACAAATGTTGGAATTTCTGTTGATAAATATGATTTGATAAGAATGGGAAGGGGTTACGGCGAGTCGTATGAAAAGTTCAGCAAAAGTTCTGAGCAATTTTTAAACACGAATTCAACGATGATAATTACGCAAGCCCGGTGGAAAATTATTATCCAAATTGTTATTCAGATTACCCGGCTGGCAGTATTGTTTGTTGGAATTTATTGGGTGAAAACAGGGCTGCTTTCATGGGGCGAATTTTTCTTTACCATTTTTGTAATCGGAATTATTCAAACCAACTTAACACAGTTGCCTAACGGAATTAATCAGTTGTTGGAAGCTCTTGAGTCGTTTGGCCGAATAAACAGCTATTTGAAATTAGACTCGGAATTCAATGTCGAAAAGGATAAAATTGAGTTTGACAGCATCGATTCGATTGACATAAAATCGATGGATTTTAGCTATCGGGGGA
>WGCT01000541.1 GCA_015493625.1 Draconibacterium sp.
AAAGCAAGATGCACTAAAGTGCATAGTTTTAACTCTCATTGTGACCAATAAATGCAAGCATTAATACTACAACAAGACAAAAAGCTTGCACTTTTAAAAGCATCAAATTGAGTATCTAACTGTATATTATTTATTTAATTGATTGCAAACCCTGTTTAAAACGCATAACTAACCCCAACCAACGCATTAAAACTTTGCACATTATAACCCAACCAACGCTGGTATTTCTGAAAGCCAAAATTATTAAGCTGCCCGAATGCTGAAAACTTTTTAGTTATTTTATAAGTGGCATTTGCATTTAGGTCGAACACGCTGTTAAGATTATTCGTTTTGTACTTAGGAGCATTAATGGCAGAAAATAATCCAGAGGAACCACTGCTTTCAATAATCAAAGCTTTTCTCCCCCCAATCAAATAAATATCAGCACCAACACTCAACTGTTCTGTAATTTTATAGCCCAACGAAAAAGTGGCGTCCCACTCCGGCATATTCCATGCTTCGGTTTGGTTATCTAATTTATACGCATAATAATTTCCCGAAAGTAAAAGGTTTAACTTTTCTGATGAAGCGTGAAAAATCTCAAGGTTGAATTTCAACAAATTCATATTGTCGTATAAAATATCGAAAGCGTTATTTACAATTAGTGAGCTCGGAGTTGCATTCGGCTCCGGATAATAATATTCATTCAAATAATAGAAAGGTTTATCGTCAATCATCGAGTAATCAACCGAAATTTTAAAATTGGTTTTCTTCGAGAATTTACCATCAATACCGCCATAAAACCGGATTTTTTCGAAACTATTTTTCACATCGTGCATTGGGTCTACAAACGGGTTTTCGTAAGCAATCTTCGAGTAGTGGTTGCTTATGTAGTTCCCGTCTATTCCGGCATACAATTTAAAAATATCTTTTACCGGCATGTAATTCACTCTAATATTTGGAGTAACCTTTGCCACTGCATCCACATCATTATCCATTATAAACCATGCATTTAAACCTACTGTTACGTTTACGTTTTTTCCCTCGTAATACCAGGCTGGCTTTACAAAAAGCTGAGTTTGTGTTCGTTTCCCAATTGTGTCGGTAACTCGATTAATAATATTGTCTGCCTGCAGAAAAGTAACGCCCGCATCAGCTAACAAAGTTCCGGCATCAAAGGGTTTTTGGAAATTCATATCGAACTCGCCAAAATGTTCGTGTTGCTCGGTTTTTGTTCCAAAGTAGTGGTATTTAAAATTAAAATTAAACGCGGGGTCATCCATCTCTGCCGTTATATTTTTCAGGTTAACATTTAATCCTCCTTTCGTAAATGCTTGTTTTGTTCCCTGATACGTTATGTTTTGATTTTCTTCCAACAAAATACCAGGAATCGGATTTAACGGATAACCATAATAATTAAAACCGTTGTGTTTAAAATCTACATCAACCGAAAGAACAGAACTGCTAAAACTGTGTTTGGAGTATACTTCGGCTTCGCTTTTCGAGTATGGAGCATCTACTTTATCACCTCCGTCGAGGGTAACTTTTCCAAACGACGACAAGTGTTTGGCATGAATACCAAAAATCGATTTTTTTGAGTTCACATTATTAAAGAAAAACTCGGCATAGGGTTTATTATAATTCCCCACTCCTGCCCGCACCAATCCGTAGCCGGTATTTTTCTTTTTCGCATTGTCGATGGTAGCCGCTTTTAACTGAGTTACAGAGAAGGTATTTAAAATCGGCTCGCTATGAATCTCATAATTAAAAACCGGTTTCTTATGTTCAACATCGTCTATTACAGGCATTTCGTTTATTTTGTTGGCACTATTAATTGTCGGTTTAAACGCCTTTGTAACCTCCACTTCGCGCGAAAGAGTCGTATCGCGCTGGGCAAATAATGCAGTTGTGAAACCAACAAAAAATAAAAGGCAAATATATTTGAATGTAGTAACCATAGTTTTCCGGGTTTTTATTGTTTAATTTCTATTTGAAAAGAGCTGTCGATGGCATTTTTCTCTTCTTCTGCCTCTTTTGTTTCAATTTCGCTAAGCATCTTTTTCGCTTCATCTTTTATTCCGTCTGTTTCGTTGCCATAATTGTCAATCAAACTTTTAAGTGTATGTTTTGCAGTAAACGTATCATCGCGGTCGAGGTAAATTTTCGATAGAAGTAAAAACGATTTTCCAAGCCAAAACGGGTAGGGTGTATTTTCTGAGATAAAGTCCATAATCTCTTTTTCGGCCGCCTCCTTTTTATTTTTCTGATAGTAAATTTCTGAAATCAGATATTTCGCCTCGGCACCCTGTTCGTATTTTGTATCGGTAGCAACAGCTGTCAATCCTTCCAAAGCTTTGTCGGGTTGATTCAGTTGATAGTACGAACGGCCTTCAATATAATTTGCTTCTCGAATCAACTCCTTCCCGGCAATATCGGAATGTTTTACTTTTTGGGCTGCTGCAATGGCAGACTCATACTTCTCGAAGAGTAAATTACAGCGCATTTGCCCTGCATTTGCCCGTAACGTATTCCATTTACTATTCGAAATTTTTTCTAACCTATCGAAAAGCTTCAGGGCAGCGGCATAATTCTCTGCACTAAATGTCAGCTCCGATGCTTTTGCCAGTGCAGGCTCGGTAAAAATATTATTGGGCTGCAAGGTTACAAAAGTGTAGTGTTTATTTGCATTCGAATAATCGCCCTCTTTATAATAGAGTTCGGCGAGATAGAAATTTGCATTTAACGCGAAACTTCCATTTGGGTAGCGCTTCAAATACCTCTCTAACTGTGCTTTCGCATTTGCACCTCCAGCCATATAAATACGTTCGGCCGCCATATAAGTAAGCGAATCCTGCTCCGACACAGTTACATTTACTCCGCTGCCAAGCTGACGCGTATATGCAAAATAGGCATCGATATTATTGGTTTCGATATAACAGTTTTTAATGCCCGAAAGTGCTGCGCGCGCCTCCGGAGTACCGGCATAATTTTCGGCAACTTGTTTGTAATTTTTTAGAGCTTCAGAATAATCGCCATTGTTGTAATTTATTAAACCAAGCTGTAAAAGAGCTTTACGAAAATAGTTACTTTGCGGAAAATGTTGAATTAGTTTTTTATACTGAATGGTTGCTTCGGCACTTTTCCCGGTTCGTTCGTATGCTCGTCCCAGCTCGTACAATGCATTATCCTGATAATCGGAATTTGGAAACTCTGCCAGTAGTTTTTCAAGATTCGCTATCTTTTTCTGCTGATTGCGCTGCAACCCTTCGCAAAAAGAAATTTGAAAGAGCGAATAATCGGCTTCATAAATTTTCATTGAATACGCCTGTAGATAATTCTCTTTGGCAGTTGCATAATCGGTTTTATAAAAGTAATAGTCGCCAATGCGGTTGTAGGCATCGGCAACTTTTTCGGTTCGCCGGTTTTTCGTACCGGCAATATACTTTTTAAAATGGTTAAGCGACGAATCGAAATCGTCGACTTTAAAATATGAATATGCCAGATTGTACTCGGCATTTTTATATTCGTTTAACACGTTTGAACGCGGGGTATTTATAAATTGCGTATAACTCACAATTGCATCGCTAAAATCGCCAACACAATACAACGCCTCGGCTTTCCAAAAAAGAGCCCGAGCTTTTAATTCTTTACTGTAACTGCCATTTTCTAACGACACATCGAAAAGTTTTATGGCGCTGTTATAAGCCAAATTATTAAACAATTCGAGCCCCCGGTAAAAAGTCACACGCTGGTAGGCACTTAAAATAGCAGGCGTTTTTACCTTAATTTTTTCTATCGATTTTATGGCATCGCTATAATTTTTAGTTACCATATAAACTTCAGTTAAAATTTTATATGCCTCCGAATTTCGTTCCGAGTTGGGATAAAGTGCAATGTAATTATCGAAAGCTTTTATGGTTTCGTTAAAGGGCGAGTACGAAAGTTCGTAGGTGAGTTTTGCATAATTAAACAGCGCATCTTCTTTTATTTTTTTGTCGAAATCGAACTCGGAAGCAGCACCATACGCCATTTTAGCCTTCTCCTTTTCGTCGGCTTTTATATAACAGTCGGCCAAATGATAATAGGCGTTTTGTGCCATTTTATCTTTTCCTTTCGTGGCATTCTTCAACAGAGGAGTTGCCTTTTCGTAATTACCGGTATTGTAATAACAGTACCCGAGAATGTAATTCTCTTCGCGGGTTTTTGGTCCTTTCGAATTAAAAAATCTCTCGAGAAAAGGAATAGCCTTTTTATAATTACCCAAATGAAACCACGAATCGCCAACAATTTTCGAAAGTTCATTTTGATGTTCCTTCTCAACATCGTTAATAATTGGTGTGGTATAGTCGACCACCTCTTTATATTTCTCTTGTTTGTAATAAATATGACTAACATAAAGAGGAATAACGCGCGAAAAAGCCGGGTCGTTATTTAGCTTTGTAAATCCTTCGAGGGCAGCAGAATAGTCGCCCTGCAAATACATAATATGTGCCCAGTAATAGGTTGCTGGCTTGCTGTACAAATTGTTGGCATCTTTTATTTCAGAAAAATAGCCGAGTGCCTTCCCCGGATTATCGGTCATTAAATAACAGTATCCGGTTTGGTATTCGAGCTTTATTCTCTCCTTTTCCGACAACTCGTTCTTTCTGATTTCGGAGAATGTTCGCAACGCCGGAATAAACTGTTTCTTTTCGAACTGGTAATTTCCGTAATTTAAACGTGCCTCATTAATATACGGACTTTCCGCATTTTCTGTAATAAATCTTTTTATAAGTTTACTCCCCGAATTGTATCCTGCATTTAACGCGCAAACCGCTCTGTAATATTCTGCCTCCGAATAGATTTCCGATTTTGAATCGACAGCTTTCTCTATTTTTTCAAACTCTTTAAACGAAGAGATATATCGTTCGTTAACAAAAAGCTGTTTTGCCAAATCAATTTTTTCCTGAATACTTTCGGAATATGCAGTTTGTTGGGCTACAACATGTGTTTGAATGAATAGAAACAGAAGTGAGAAATAGATAATTTTTAAATACTTCATATTATTAATTGTTTCATTTATAGCTAATTGACCGGTATTTATTTCTATTTGTTCTCTGTTAAAACGTTACCTGCCATTTAGTTTTACAAAATAGCTCAATCTCTGTCACTATTCGCGCAAAACCGTTTTGATTTCTTAACAAGAAACTGTTTATTTCTTTCGTTTATTATGCAGGCAATTAATTTTTTTACGTTTATTTTACCAAATATTTCAAATTAACGTATGAGCAACAAGGTTATAGATTTGGCCGGGGCTGACATATTTCAGAGAGAACATCGTGTTCTTACCAATGTAAGTTTAACGGTTAACAAAGGCGAGTTTGTGTACATTGTTGGGAAAGTGGGAACCGGAAAAACCAGTCTGATAAAAACATTAAATGCCGAAATTAATTTAATTAAGGGAAACGGAACGGTTCTGGGTTATCAGCTTATAAAAATAAAAGAGAAAGAGATTTCGGAATTGCGAAAAAAACTGGGCGTGGTTTTTCAAGATTTCAGACTGCTTCCCGACAGAAATGTTTACGAAAATCTTGCATTCGTTTTAAAAGTTACCGGGTGGAAAAACAGGACTGAAATCGACAATCGCATAAACGAGGTTTTGAAAAGTGTTGGCGCGCTAAATAAATTGGAGAAAATGCCTCACGAGTTAAGTGGCGGAGAGCAACAGCGAGTTGTAATTGCACGTGCTATTCTAAACAATCCCGAATTAATTCTTGCCGACGAGCCCACCGGAAACCTCGACCCCGAAACCTCGGAACAAATTATCGACCTTTTTATCAGGCTCAACAACGAAGGGAAAACCATAATAATGGCTACGCACGATTATGCATCGATAGCAAAAAAACCGGCACGAACACTGGTTTGTTCCAATGGAAAAATTAACGATTCGGGAAAGAGCAACCTGTTGGTTAATTTCGATAATTTACTTGGATGAAAGCTCTGTGGGTTGAGTTAACTTATAAAAACTTCAAAAAGATTTCAGAAAGCTTTTTCTCCTCTATTTCCCAGGTTAACGCTTTTGCCGCTTCGGGCAAGTTGGTGTTCCACACTTCTCTTTTTTGCCTGTCGGTAAGTGCAGAATTAATTTTAGCGGCTAAAACATTTGGCTCTAACGAAGTGGTTATTTCGCCTATTTTATATCGATTGACAATTGCAGCCATTTCGGGCAAGTTGGAAACCAACACCGGAACTCGCGCCTGAATATAATCGAACAATTTATTCGGGAGAGCGTACCGGTAATTCAACCCTAAATCTTCTTCAATCGAAAGTCCGAGGCTGGCACGCGAAGTAAGAGCAGCCAGTTCATCGAGCGGAATTTTTCCTGTAAAAGCAACTTTGTCGGTTAGTTTTTCGCGTTCGGTAAGTTTCTCTAATTTGCTTTTTACATCGCCGTCGCCGGCAATTACAAGCCTGGCACCGGCAACCTGTTTCATTGCCAGAATTGCCTGTTCTAATCCGCGCCCCACATTAATTGCACCCTGGTAAATTACTATCTTTTCGCTCTCCTTTTTACTCTCCTCATTTCGGAAAAACGTTGTAGCTTTCGGCACATTTCGAATTACCTGAAAATCGGTTCCGTATTTATTCCGATAGATTTCGGCTATCGAACCACAAACCGTATACGCAGAATCTATTTTCGGAACCATCTTTTTTTCGAGCCACTCCCAAATTCGTTTTATTTTGGGGCGGTTTATCAATTCCGGAACTTCGGTAAAATATTCGTGACTGTCGTAAACAAGCGGTCTCCTTTTAATTTTTGATGCGATAAAGTTGGCCGTTAATGTATCGAGGTCGTTGGCAAGCAACACATCAGTTTTAGTAAAAAGCAAGAAAAGCAACAACCGGAAATTGTATTCGGCATAAAATAAAGCTCCCGATTTAAAAATCAGCTTAAAACGTTTGGTTAAGTACTGCCGGTTTTTAACGTGCAAACTCCCGGGCAACTTTCGCCCCACCAACAAAACTTCGAATCCCATTTCGGTTAACGTGCAACAAACTTTATGCACACGGTTATCGCCAACCAAATCGTTGGTTACCGAAACGACTATATTTTTTCTGTTTGTTTTCAACAAGTTTGCAAATTTTCTGTAAATATACTCAATCCACACAGTTTTTCGAGGAAGTTGTGCGTATATAAAACTTTAACCGGGTAGCAATATTGTGATTCGAATAGTTTCTTCATTCAAAAAAAATAAAACCCCATTTTGAATTCTTCTTTTATCTTTGCCGAAAAAAATATGATTCGTTTTCTTGAAAATTACTCGTTAAAGTCGCACAACACTTTTAGGATAGATGTAAAAGCAAAATATTTTTTTGAATTTACCGAAGCCGAAGACTTGGATATTTTTTTAGACTCGAACAAAAGCTGGCAAGAGGAAAAAGTTTTAATTCTGGGCGAAGGAAGTAACATTCTGTTTTTAACCGATTTCGACGGGCTGATTATTCATCCGAATGTACCCGGCGTGGAGGTTGTAAACGAAGACCGCCAGAATATATGGGTTGAAGCAGGCGCAGGAGAAAACTGGGACGAATTTGTAAAGTATTGTGTCGATTATGGATTTGGCGGAGCAGAGAATCTTGCATTTATTCCCGGAACGGTAGGTGCTGCACCTGTTCAGAACATTGGTGCATACGGACAAGAAGTTGCGAATATAATAGAGAAAGTAAGAGGTTACGATTTAAGCGAGCAACGAGTTGTGGAATACACAAATTCAGCGTGTTTGTTTGCCTACCGAAACAGCATTTTTAAAACCCAATTAAAAGAGCAGTTTATTATTTTATCGGTTACATTTAAATTAGATAAATTTCCCGAGTATAAACTAAATTATAAAGCACTCGAACAGAAAGTTGCCCGGTTCGGTGAGATTAATCTCGAAAACATAAAAAAAGCAGTTACCGAAATACGCACCGAGAAACTCCCCGAAATTACGGAAACAGGCAGTGCCGGAAGCTTTTTTAAAAATCCGGTAGTTGATAGTGCCGTTGCTAAAAAAATTGAAAAAGATTATGGTGAGATACCGGCTTATAGTGCCGGCGAAAAAAAGATAAAACTGGCTGCCGGGTGGTTAATTGAAAAAGCCGGGTGGAAAGGTTACCGCAAAAACGATTTTGGTGTTCACAATAAACAGGCACTTGTAATTGTAAACTACGGGAACGCCACCGGAAAAGAAATTTATAACCTTTCGGAAGAGATAAAAAAGTCGGTTTTCGAGAAATTTGGGGTTGAACTGGAACGCGAAGTAAATTGTGTATAACAAATTCTCCTGCCGTATTCAACCCTCATCTTTTTTCGGTAATTAAACAGATAACTCCCCTATTCAAATCTATTTCCAAATTTTATTCTTATTTAATGCTGCCCTGTATTTTGCAGCATTCCGGTTGTGCTGAGCCAACGTTTTAGCAAAATTATGGTATCCCGAAAAATCCTCTTTTGCACACATATAAATATAGCTGTGCTTTTCGTAGTTGAGTACTGCATCAATAGCCGATATTTCGGGAAACATAATTGGCCCCGGAGGCAACCCTGCATATTTATACGTATTGTATGGCGAGTCTATTTCGAGGTGTTTATTTAGAACCCGCTTTATGGAATAGTCGCCAACGGCATATTTCACAGTTGGGTCGGCTTGCAACAAAATACCCCGTTTCAGCCGGTTTAAATAGAGTCCGGCAATGCGTTTCATCTCGTCGGGTTTCACCGTTTCGCTCTCAACAATTGAGGCCAAAATTATTACCTCCTGCGGCGAAAGACCAATCTGCTTTGCTTTCTCTTTTCGTTTTTCTGTCCAGAATTTATCGTACTCTTTTTTCATTCGTTGCGCAAATTCTTTAGCCGAGGTTGTCCAGTAAAACTGGTACGTATTCGGAATAAACATCGTACGAAAAGTTTCAGGAGTAAACCCATATTCAACAATTAATTTATCGTTCGAAAAAAGGTTCAGAATAGAGAGAGAGTCGGCCCAGATGTATTTACTAACCTTCCCTGCCAAATCTTCTTTAAACCTCACATTGCTAAACGTTAAATTCACCGGCTCTTGAATTCCACTACGCAAAACATTTACAATTTGGTTGGTATTCATTCCTTTTTTTAACAAATACCGACCGGGTTTTATCGCTTCGCGGTAATTCTTCTTTTTCGAAACCCAGTTAAATGCTTTTTCAGAAATAAGAATATTATGAATAGTTAAACTATCGGTAACTTGTGCAAAAGTTGCATCTTTGGGAATATATAAAATGTAATTACTCTTTACATTTTCCTGAAAAATGTACTGATAAAGCTGCCAGGCGCGAATACCAATAACAATAAATGCAAGTGCAAAAAATATGATAATAAACTTTCCAACCTTGGGGAAAGTCATTATCCGGCTTTTGTGTTCTATCGACATAAACTTGAGCTTTTGCACAAAAATAGTCGTTCTTCGGGAAATGAAAAATTAGCTGCCAACTAAATTCAAACTCTCGTGTGTGAAAAACAATTCCATTCATTCTAAATTTATTACTTTTGTAGTTTAAATTCAGAAAACTAAAAAAAGATTAATTATGCAACAAGTAAATCTTGCCGACGATATTTATTATTTAGGATTTAACGACCGACGCACCAACTTATTCGAAAACATCTGGCCTATTCCGCACGGAATTTCATACAGTTCGTATTTAATTGTCGACGAAAAAATTGCGGTTATCGACACCGTTGAACGTTCGTTTATCGACGACTATTTAGACCGCATTGAAGATATTATTGGCGACCGAAAAGTTGATTATCTGATAATTAACCATATGGAACCCGACCACTCGGGAGCATTAAAAGCATTTATTCAAAAATATCCCGATGTAATTTTAGTGGGGAATAAAAAAACATTCGGGTTTGTTGAAGCCTATTATATGACTCCGAAAAATGTTCTGCTTGTACACGACAACCATAAACTGGAACTTGGAAAACACACCCTGCAATTTCAAATGATTCCGATGGTTCACTGGCCCGAAACAATGGTAACTTTCGAGGAGACAAACAAAATACTTTTTTCGGGCGATGCTTTTGGAAGTTATGGCACGCTCGACGGCGGAATTTTCGACGACGAAATTAATCTCGATTTCTACGAAGTTGAAGTGATGCGCTATTTTACAAACATTGTAGGAAAATATTGCCCGCACACACAACGCGCCATAAAAAAACTGGCCCCGCTCGACATTAAAATGATTGCAGCTACACACGGCCCCGTTTGGCGTTCAAACCTCAACTGGATTTTAACCCGCTACAACAAATGGAGCTCGTACGATTTAGACCGAGGCGTTGTAATTGTTTACGGCTCGATGTATGGAAATACGCAAAAAATGGCCGAAATTATCGCCCGTCGGATTGCCGAACGCGGCATTAAAAACATTCGTGTTTACGACGCATCGAAAACACACACTTCGTATATTATTAACGACATATTTAAATACAAAGGATTTATTGTGGGTAGTGCAGCCTATAACAACTCGCTTTTCCCAAATGTTGAAATTCTGCTTTCTACCATAGAACACATGGCTCCTAAAAATCATTTGCTTGGAATTTTTGGTAACTACTCGTGGAATGGCGGCGGAGTAAAGAACCTGAAAACTTTTGCCGAAAAAATTAAATGGGAAGTTGTGCACGAACCGGTTGAAGAGAAAGGCGCTTTAAAACCAAACAACAAAGAGGAACTATTAAAACTTGCCGATGCAATGGCCGACAAGTTATTAGAAATGCCAAAACCAGAGTAAATAGCAAGATATAACTACAACCCAACCAACACAATATTGGGGATGGACATTTAGAACAGTGTTTATTTGAATTGATTGCATTGAACTCAGAAGTAGAAATGTGCTTTACCATTTTCTAAAATGCAACAAACCAGGGTTATATTCGTTTGTTAAACAGCTAATTTTATGGACATGAAGAAATTTATAATTCTCTTTATTTTAACGGTTTCTGTTTCATCGGTTTCATTTGCAAAGAAAAACATTAATGCCTGGAAAAATGAAAAAACCCTAAACAATCAGTTCTCGGTATTTAAGAAAAATCTGAATTTTTGGGATGGAAATTATTTCTTAAAAGAGGTTCAGTTGAATCAGTTCTACAATGCCATGTACGACTCGATTACTGTTTTACGTAACGAGCTGACCGACAGTAAAAGGCAAATTCTTTCGTTGCAAAACGAGCTAAAAGCAAAAACAGAAGAGACAAAAGAAATTCAGGACAATTTAAAAGGTGCCATAAAACGCGAAAATTCGATTACTGTTTTCGGAATGAGTATTAACAAAACAGCATACTCTTTATTTATGTATCTGTTTATTCTTGGCGTTTTGGTTATATCAGGAATCGTTTTTCTTCTCTATAAAAGGAGCCTTGCAATTACTCGATATACAAAAAACGAATACAAAGAGCTGAAAGAGGAGTTCGAAATTCACAAAAAAAATTCGTTAGACCGATATACGAAAATGAATATGGAACTACACAAAACACGAATGGCACTAAATAAAAAGAAATAACTTAAAACGAAACCGAATGAAACAATCAAGACGAAACTTTTTATTAAAATCGGCAACAGGAATTGCAGCAATTTCGGCAATACCCACAATTGTATCTTCATGTAGCTCTTCACCCGATAACTCTTCACAAGAAAACAGTCTGTTTTATAAAAAAGGAAATACGATTCTTTTTCAGGGTGATTCGATTACCGATGCCGGACGCGAAAGAGAGAAAGAGCTTCCCAATAATCCAGATTCATTCGGAATGGGTTACGCTTTTTTAGCAGCCTCGTCGCTTTTAAATAATTACCCCGAACAAGAACTCGCCATATACAATCGGGGAATAAGTGGAAATAAAGTTTTTCAGCTTGCCGACAGATGGCAAAAAGACTGTTTGGATTTAAAGCCCGATGTATTAAGTATTTTAATTGGAGTAAACGATTATTGGCACACACGAGATCACATCTACAACGGCACAATTGAGGTTTACGAAAACGACTACCGGAAACTTTTACAACGAACAAAAGAGAAACTCCCCGATGTTGAACTGGTTATTTGCGAACCATACTATGTTTTAGGTGCCAAAGTTGTTGACGAAAGCTGGATTAAACCAATGAAAGAGTATCAGGCCGTGGCACTGAAAATTGCTGAAGAATTCGATGCCGTTTGGGTACCGTTTCAACGAGTTTTCGACGAAGCACTAAAACATGCTCCGGCAACCTATTGGACGCACGACGGAGTACACCCTGCCATGGCCGGTGCACAACTAATGGCCGAGGCGTGGTTACGGGCTGTAAAATAAAACTATATAATGCAAAGAAAAAAGGTGTCCGTTTCCGAACACCTTTAATACCGAATTGATTGTAGAATCTATTTATATTCTACTGGTTTTCTCTTAATCCAGTCACCCCTGGTAAAATCGGGGAAGTATTGTGGAGAACTACCGGTTGCAATAGACGCTTCGGAGAGCGGAGTAACGGCACTCCATGCTGCTGCATCGTACACATCAATTACCGGCTGACGTTGCTCTTTAACCGAGTTAATAAACTCGCGGGTAACAAAGTAGTCTATTCCACCATGACCGGCTCCGTTTGCTATATCGCCATATTTTTTCCAAAGCGGATGATCATATTTATCCTGCCATTTTTGGAAATCATCCCACTTGTCGTATTTTCCCTTACCTTCAATATAAATACGTTTCGTTCCCATATCGAAATTTGTTGTACCATCTGTTCCGTCAATTCTAAATCCTAACGAATATGGGCGCGGAAGATTTGTGTCGTGAGTTACAATAATACTTTCACCATTTGCAGTTTTAATAACCGATGTAATAATATCACCAAGTTTCCAAGGCAATTTGGCGTAAGGATGGTCGACACCACCTTGTTCCTGAATATAATCTTTTAATCCAACAGCTTTTGTTGCAGTTGAAGTTAAATACAAGAACCTGTTTCCACGGTTTATATTTAACATGTGTGCAATTGGACCAAGCCCGTGTGTAGGATAAACATCGGCATTTTGTTTTAGCGAATGTTGTGTTCTCCATCGTGCCTCACCTTTTGCTCCTTCACCAAATTTAAGGTCTTTATTAAACTTTACATTTAACAAGTTGTGTTGATAACCGCAACGACCATGGACAACCTCGCCAAATAACCCATCTTTAATCATATTTGTAACTGCCAGTACATCGCGACGGTAGTTTACATTTTCAAGAATCATACATGGTTTTCCTGTCTCCTCCGAAGTGTTAACCAAGTCCCAACACTCTTCCATTGTGTTGGCTGCCGACACTTCAACAGCGGCATATTTACCTGCTTTCATAGCTGCAACGGCCATGCGCGTGTGCCACAACCATGGAGTAGCTATCATAACTCCATCAATATCTTCGCGTTTTAACATCTCTAAATAAGCATGTTCTCCGTTAGAATATACTTCAGCTTTAGGATGTCCGTTATCTGTTAATATTTTTTGTGCTTTTGGAATTGCTTCCGGATCGATATCACAAATAGCTGTAATTTTCACACCTTCAGTTTTCGCTGCTCTATAAAGATGTCCTCTTCCTCTTCCTCCGCACCCAATGAATGCAATATTCACTTCACCATCCTTTTTTTTCTGTTTAGAAACACTGGCTTTCGAAATTTGTGGAGCCACTATTAATCCGGCTCCTGCTGCTGTTGCAGTCTTTAAAAAAGACCTCCTGTCTGTTGCTGTCATTTTGATACAATATTTAATTTGTGC
>WGCT01000542.1 GCA_015493625.1 Draconibacterium sp.
AATATCGATTATGTTTGCTCTAAAAAATGAATTTCTAATTCCCCCGTTAAAATTAGGCTATTCAAATGGCGACGGAAAAGTAAATAACAGACACATTGATTTTTATTCGCAACGAACAAAGCATGTAGGTGCGGTTGTTCTTGAGCCACTCTACCTCGACAAAGGTTTGCGCGAGCTACCTACTCAGCTCGGAATCGACAACGACGACAAAATTGAGGGACTATCGAAATTGATTGAAACAATTCATAATAATGGGGCTAAAGTAATTGCCCACCTCAATCATCCGGGCCGACTGGCAAACCCTAAATTACCGGGTAATTTTCACTGGTCGGCAACCAATAAACCATGCGAAAACGGTGGAGCCACACCGGTAGCAATGACCCGCAAAATGATGGATACGCTAATAAAATTGCACGTCGATACTGCCCGTCGTGCTGTAAAGTGCGGATTCGATGTTATTGAAATGCAGTTTGGGCATGGACATCTGTTTGCGCAGTTTTTATCGCCGGCCGTAAACAATCGCACCGACCAATACAACGGCACACCTGAAGCGAGAGCAAAATTTCCACTCGAAGTATTACGCGCAGTAAGAGCAGCTGTAAATATACCGGTAATTGCCCGTTTAACAGCCGACGAAATTATCCCGCCCGGATTTCATTTAGACGAAATGAAACAATTTGCAAAAACAGTTGAAAAAGAGGGGGTGGAAGCATTACACATTACGGCCGGTTCGGGTTGTTCTACCCCGCCTTGGTTTTTTCAACATATGTTTGTACCGAAAGGAAAAACGTGGGAACTGGCAGCAAAAATAAAAGAAGCAGTTACTATTCCGATTATTTCGGTGGGGCAAATAAATACATTTAACGACATTGAAACCATAAAAGAAAAATACAATACCGATTACATCGCTGTGGGAAGAGCTCTGGTTGCCGACCCCGATTTTATTGGGAAATACCTTAAAATAGTTGCCGGAAATGTTCGGCCGTGTTTGGCTTGTTCCGATGGCTGTTTGGGAGGCGTAAAAAAGGGAAAAGGGTTGGGCTGTCTGGTAAATCCTACAGTAAACAAACAACTTTCAGCTCCTGAAAAAACCAATGCCCCAAAGAATATTGCTGTAATTGGTGGCGGACTTGCCGGAATGCAAGCTGCTTGCACATTAACAGAGAGAGGCCACAAAGTAACCCTTTTCGAGAAAGAAAAACTTGGCGGGCAATTTAATCTGGCCTGGCTTCCACCTCATAAAAAAAGTCTACATAGACTAATTGTTTTTTTCAACAACGAAATAGAACGATTACAAATTCCGGTTATTTACAAAGAGGCCACCAAAAACGATATTGTTGAAATAAATTTCGACGAAATAGTTATGGCAACAGGAGCAAAACCGGTAGTCCCCCCCATAAAAGGGTTAAAAGAGTTTTACTGGACAGAGTTTTTAAACGATAACGAACTCCCCCAAAACAAGCAGGTTCTGGTAATTGGCGGCGGACTAATTGGACTTGAAATGGCTGCCAAACTTGTTGAAGCAAACAACAAGGTTATAATTGTTGAAATGCTCGACGAAATAGCACGTGGAATGGAGATGATTGAAAAAGTATTAACTGTTAAGTTCCTGAAAGAGAAAAATACAGCCATCTATTTGAACCATAAAGTTATTGAGGTTGAAAACGATAAAGTTACAATTGAAAACACTGATAACAAAACGATTACAATTGACAAGATTGATAAAATTATTGTAACTGCCGGAATGAAAAGTTTTGTTCCATTCGAGCCGGACAACAAACTTCCTGTTCATATTATTGGCGATGCACAACAGGTTGCAAAAGCCGAAGATGCCATTAGCAACGCTTACGAATTAGCACTGAAAATATAAAATACAAAAAAAAAGATGAAGATTACATTTGCATTTGCACTCAACAACAGCGGTATTTTTGAAAAACGACACTTTGGCGACAGCGATAAATTTGCGATTTACACCTTCGAAAATAGTGAGTTAAAATTCATTGAAGATATTCCAAACACGTTTAAAGAGATAGACGAAATTCAGCAGCATGGTTCGAAAAAGAAGGGAAAAGCAATCATCGCATTATTAAAAGAGAAAGAGGTTTCGGTACTGGTTTCGAAACAGTTTGGGAAGAACATAAAAATGGTAAATCAGCATTTTATACCGGTAATTATTTCGGAAGACAAACCCGGGCAGGTTCACGACATTATGCTAAAAAAGATTGATTGGTTTGAAGATGAACTACGAAACAGAAATAACGATTATATGCTTTTTTATATTAAAAACGGAATATTAAAAATGCATGTCAAAAAAGATTAAGAAACGATTTTTCTCAGAAAAAATATGAACCTTTGCAGCCATTATAATTTTAGCAAATGGCTTTAACAAAAAAAATATCGTCGCATAATTTTAAAGCTTTTTTATGGCATGCTACATTTTTGGCATTTGCTAAAAATTTTATGGATGTCGACACTATTATTCCCTCTATGATTGTTGAATCGGGTGGCGGTGCTATGCACATTGGCATTTTAACAGCAATTATGATGGGCGGTTCGAGTTTTACACAACTCTTTTTTGCCCCCTATTTAAGCAACAAAACTTACAAAAAGAAATTTTTACTGGCAGCAATAAATACTCGTGTTTTTGCCCTTTTCGGATTGGGAGCTTTGCTTTTTCTTCTCACCACACAACAGCACAACTATGTTTTATGGCTGGTTTTCTTTTTTATCACAGCCTTTTCGCTTGCAGGTGCTTTTGCCAATATCAGCTATGTCGACATTTTAGGGAAATCGGTAAATCAGGATAAGCGAAAAACTTTTTTTTCAACCACCCAAATCATTTCAGGAGTAATTGTTTTAAGCG
>WGCT01000543.1 GCA_015493625.1 Draconibacterium sp.
AATTAGCACTATTATTTATTGCAGTTTGTTTTACTGCTTTAACGTATGCACAAGATGCAGCTGAGGTAATTAATCAGGCAAACGAAGCATTAAAAGGGAAAGACTATGCAAAAGCGTTTGAATTGTACGAAAAGGCAATGAATAATTTAGGAGATGTTCAGGTTCCCGATGCTATTAACTACAACATTGGGTTGGCTGCCTACAACAGCAAAAATTACGAAAAAGCAATTTCGTATTTCGACAAAGCCATTACCGCAAAAGCAAATGTGGCAAAATCAAACGATTACAAAGCCCGTTCGTACAGCAAATTAAAAGATTATAAAAATGCGGTAGCGAGTTACGAAGCGGCAATTGCAGCTACCGACGGCGATACAAAAGCAATGGTTTATAACGGAGCTATTGCAGCTTATAAAGGAAAAGATTACGACAAAGCAATTGCATGGTTTACCCAATCGGTTGAGAGTGGTCATAAAGGTGCAACTGCCCAGTATTACAAAGCTGCTATTTTGAAAAAACAGAAGAAAAACGATGAGTATAAAGCTGCTTTAGAATCTGGCGTTGAGATGTTTCCCGGCGACAAAAAATTAACTTCTTCTTTAGTGAAAGTTTATGTTAGCGAAGGAAATGTACTCTATAAAAAGGGAGCAGCTATTTTAAGTGCTGCAAACGAAAAAGTAAATGCCGGTTCACTAAAAACCGACGATGCAGCTTATGCAAAAGAGGTGAGTAAGTCGAAAGTTCAGTTTAAGGCGGCAATTGCTGTTTTAGAAAAGGCACAAGCTTTAGATCCTTCGAATGCAAATGCAAAAGCTTTAATAGATGCTTGTAAAGCAGTTTTATAAAAGACAAATTAAATAATTTTTTAAAACCGTTTCGGATTCCCGGAGCGGTTTTTTGTTTTTTAAGCTTTGCGGGAATATTGCTTTGAATCTTAACCGATTTAATTATTGGGGCAATGAACAGTGAAATACCATTGAGTTCCTGAACCTCCTTCGCAATTTGGATTAACTCTTACAGTTATGGTTGGCGAATAACCACGTAGTTCTAACCGAATACTTTTGCTCTCTCCCACACATCCCGAATTGAAAATTGTAACGCCCCCGTTTGTTACAATAATTTGGTCTTTTTGCGAAACGGTATTGTAATCGAACATAAAACTGCCAAAACTTTGACCTAAATCAATGGTGTGTTCTTCGGGGGCATCGCCACCAGCTTGCTGCTGGTCGTTGCATCTGCTTTGGTGGTGTACCGGAGGTTTCATGGTTTGTGGCAGCCCTGCCGACGATGAAGTTCCGAAACTTTGTGTTGAAATTCCCTGATTATTACCATTAACTGTATTTAAAATATCCATTGTCATATCTATTATGCTGCCCCAGTCGACAGTAGGCTTTCTGGGAATTGGAATACATCCTGTTTGATTTCTGTTCCACTGATAACCGGGCATGCAGTCGCAAACGGTTTCATTTAAAACCGGGTCGAAGATTGGACGTGTATTGGGCAAGTGCGAACAGTCGTATTGAACTGTCTCTTCCTGAATTCTTTCACAGGCGGTATATTCCTCATTCCACTCGTAGCCGGGAGAACAGTCGCAATACACCTCGTTGCTAACCGGATCCCAAACCGGCTCGGTGTTGGGATACATAGAGCAGTCGGTATTTTGCAAGCTGGCTAATGCTTTCGATATACATTTTGTATAGTCAGCATCCCATTCGTAGCCGGGTAAACAGTCGCAAACCACTTCTTTGTTTACCGGATCCCAAACGGGATGAGTATTTGGATATTGAGCGCAATCGGTTTGTTCAACTAATATTTCTTGTTCCGATAAGCATTCTGTAAAATCGTCATTCCATTTATACCCCTCAATGCAGTCGCAATAGGGTTCATTTGTTTCGTAATCCCATTTGGGTTCGGTGTTGGGCCACTGAGAGCAGTTGGAATTGGCAAGTATTGCCTGAATGTTTGGAACACACTTTTTTTGAGATTCGTCCCAAATGTAGAACTCTTTTGTGCAAGTGCATATTACTTGTTTCGAAACAGGATCCCATTTTGCCACAGCATCGGCAATGTTTGCACAATCGGCATTATTCAGCATCTCGTTTATTTCGGCAATGGTAATTTCAACAGGAGGAAATAAACTTATATTGCTGCTTGTATCAATTTTAATGCACTCACCGTTTTCATCTCTTTCAAATCCTGATTGGCATACGCAATCTTTTAAAACATCATCCCATTTTTCGTTGCTTTTGCATCCGTGTCCCACAACTTCAACAGTAGCACTGGCCGACAATCCGTTAAGTGTTGCTGTTATTGTAAATGTGCCTTCTGAGAGTGCAATAAAATGAGGGTTTGCCAATGCGCTTGAAGTTACATCGGTGTTTCCTTCTTCGGTGGCATAAGTAACAGTAAAATCTACCGATTCGCCTTGGTTTATTTTGCTGGTTGCAGGATATATTGAAAGTTTTCCATTGCTTTTTAGAACCAATACTCCAAGGTTTTCGCACTGCTCCTGTAATGTAGTCGACATTTCTGAGTCGGAGTAGTTGCTTGCCGAAACTTTTATTTTGAGCTCTTTTTTAGAGGAGTTAATTTGGGGTAAATTAGCCAAAACCTTAAAGTATCCATATTTATTTGTTCGTGCATAGAAATTTTTCGAATCGATATTTATTGTTACCGATGCATAGAAAATTCCCTTCTCATTTTCATTTTTCACATAACCTTCAAAAAGGATATTGTCTGAAATTAAGTTTGTAAGCATTTCAGTAGTGGCTCTCACTCCCTCTTTTTTGAAAATATATTTTGCAGCAAATTCTTTTTTGTTGGAATGTACGGTATTCATCAGGTTCTGATAATCGGTCTCTTTGCTAAGTGTATTTAAAATATATTGCCTACAGTAATTTAGCGACGATAGTTTGTCGAATTGCATTGTTGCACGGGCATTAGCTTTGCTAAACTCACCCAGTCTTTGGTTGCACCAGTAAATTATATTTTTAGCCGAAATTACCTCTCCGTTGGCAAGTTTCCACATCAGAAACACATTTTCAACGTCACCGAGCCCACACGAAAATTTTGTCCATTTTTTTGTGGCCCAAATGTAAACATTGTTGCCATTGGTGTTTGTGTATATTTCGCCTCCTTTGGGTCTGAGTCCTGTGTAGCAAATAATATCTCCGGTATTTAAATCTATAAATGCTTTGCGCTTTGGGTTTTTTTTGTCGGCAGTTCCATCGCCGCCTATATATCCAATGCAGTTGCCTGCCCGGTTTTGTATCTGTTTCTGAATGCTTTTTAGTCCGTCGAGAGCATTGCCAATTGCCAGTTTGTAATATCGTATTCCGGTTCGGGCAAGCCATACAGAGGTATTTTTTATGTATTCATATTTTTGCTCTTTGGGAAGAAGCGACTCAACGTCTTCGAAAAGGTTATTTAAAACTTCGAGCGAGCGAAACGGATTTTCCGAATCGGGTACATACCTGTCGTAAAAGTGAATGGCTTTATCAATTTTTTCTTTTTTGTTTTCCAAATACTTAAGTCCCGAATCGAACTTTTTAAACTGATTTTGAAATCCTCGCAACTTACTCTTTAGTCCACTTGCATTCAGTTGATTTATCTTCTGTTGCAGCTCGGGACTCAGGTTTGGAAAGTCGTCTTCTAATTTTTCCCAAAAATCTAACCCTTCCTGAAGCTTCTCTTGCGACTCTTTTGATGTGTTTTTTGTAACCTCAATTATGTCTTCAACGGTAGCTTTTTCATCCTCGTTCAAAACAAGGTTGAAAAGGTCTCTTTGTTGCGAGAACGCACTTCCGGAAAGAAGAATAAACAGTATCGTAAAATATGAGATATTTCTTAACTGTTTCATTAGGTAGTTCTTATGTTCGATTTTTTTTGTATTGGAATAACAATGTCTTTTGTTTTAGAATGCCAGTCTGAGACCCAAATAAACCGATACCATTTTATAGTTGTCGTCTTTAAAAAGCTCTGTCATCCATATTTCAGTTCCCATTATCAGCATAAATTTACCTTTTCCAATTTTTATGCGGGCAGTAAAATCATACGAGTTGTCGGTGGGTATTTTCCCCTGAAAATTAAAATCCTCGTTTGTAGCTTTAATGTTTGTATTAAATTCAGCTCCAATTTCTGTCATAACGAAGTAATGGTTTTTATAGGTGCGATAACCAATAAAAAGAGGAATTTTCCCCAGATAAAATGAAAATTTACCGAGGTCGGGAGTTTCCGAGAAATCTGCAAAATAGAAGTCTATACCAAGGCCGATTCCTAAGTAGTATTTTTTCCCGAAAAGTTGCTCGAATCCTACACCAAACCCAGGTGCGAAATTACTTTTAAGCGTGAAAGGTCTGCCGAGGTCTGAGAATTTAGCATTAAAAATAAATGCGGAATTGTAATAATGAATTTGCGGAGCTAATGTGGCAGCCCCGGGTTGAACGAGAACCGAGGTTGTTGCCGGAGGAACTGCACCTGTTGTTTGCCCTGTTGTTGGAGCGGCAGCTTTTTTCTCTTCTTCTTTTATTTTATTAATAATATCTTCGGGGTTACAATCGGTTGTCGAGTAGTTTTCGGCAATCCATTTTTGAGCTATTTGACGGAATGGAAAACCGCTTTTTATTGGTACATAGTTGGGCGAATGGTTTTTTGTTTCAACTATCTTTACAGTATTGTCGGTTTTATCGCACACTACTTTGTAGGTTGTTTGTGCCGAAATGTTGTGTGAAAAGATAAACAAAAAGAAAAGACAAATGGAAAATCTTGTTAGTTGTTGGTTGATAGCCGATTTCATAAAGTTTATTTTTGAATTGGTTAATTGTAAATATATGATTTTTTAATATTGGAAAAAAATATATGATTAATAGATGTATGATAATCTGCTATTTAGAAGTGTAATTGTGGAGTGGTTTTAGAACTAACGGTTAAATGTTAATTGTTTAAGTAAATAATTGCTCAATATTTTGATTTTTCTGTAAAAAAGTATTTTCTTTGCAAGCCGTTTCAATAACGTGTTTGTTTGATCATTTAAGAAATAAAAAGAAATGTCACGAGTTTGTCAAATAACAGGAAAAAAAGCAATGGTGGGTAACAATGTTTCTCACTCGAAAAGAAGAACCAAAAGACGGTTCAATGTAAACCTGTTCAAAAAGAAATTTTACATGCCTGATGAAGATCGTTGGGTACAAATTAATGTGTCTGCTGCCGGTATTCGTACCATTAATAAAAAGGGTGTAAAAGCTGCACTTCTTGAAGCACAGGCAAAAGGTTTTATCGATAAATTTTAAAGATCTTAAAAATGGCTAAAAAAGGTAACAGAGTTCAGGTAATTCTCGAGTGCACAGAGCACAAGAATAGTGGTGTAGCCGGAACTTCAAGATACATCACCACAAAGAACAGGAAAAATACTCCCGAACGTTTGGAGTTAAAAAAATACAATCCTATTCTGAAAAAAGTAACTGTTCATAAAGAAATTAAATAATAAGTTATGGCAAAGAAAGCGGTAGCAACATTACAGAAAGGTGCTGGTAAAGGCCACGCCAAAGTAATTAAAATGGTAAAATCGGAAAAAACCGGTGCTTACAATTTTAAAGAAGAGATAATTTCGAACGATGACGTTAAAGGTTATTTTAAATAAAATAACAATACCTGTCTCTTATAC
>WGCT01000544.1 GCA_015493625.1 Draconibacterium sp.
GGTCTGATTTTTAATAAATTACGACAATCACTTTATGTCTTGTAATTCTCTGTTTATGAGATATTTATAAAAATGTACCGAACCATTAATTAAACCGGGCTTAACAATAATAGCCAACAGGTTAAAACAGGCGTTGCTCACTACAATCTAAACTTTTCTGCAACACCTGTTTTAACCTGTAATTTTATTGGGCAATCCTTTTACATTTATTGGTTTTTCCGAATCGGGTTTAATTTCGAACATATCGTTTGGAGTTAATCCACACTCTTCAATCATTTCGAGGCAGTATTGCAAGTTACCCAACTCGCGCCCTGTATTATTTGTACCGAACGAAAATTTAACTCCGGCTTTTTTTGCCATTTTAATCATTTTCGCGTGTGGCACTTTATAGCGCGCATTTATTTCGAGAGCAACATTATTGTCGGCTAAAACTTTAATAACCCGTTTCATTCGTTCGTCTGTCCAAAGAGCATCATATTCGGGCATTATTTCGGCAGGCAAAACCGTTGGATTCACATAAATATCGACCGGTTCGTGCGAGAAAATGGCTTCAATTTTTGCAACCAAATCGTCCATAAACTGCTGCTTATCGTCTACCCAAACTTCTTCCGGAATCCAAATTCTGTTTCGTCTTCCTTTGCGATCGGTAAAGGTCATTGCATCGGTAAAAACATAGTCGAACTTCGCAATTGCTTCGGGCGAAAAGAGTTTAATCCACTCGCGTCCTTCGGCCTGCATACCTTTAAATGTAGGACTTCCGGCTACTCTACGAATGTACTCGTAAAGTGTTGAGTCGTTTGTTACCGGAAAATGGAGCCCGCAATTTGGAGCAACACCGTAGTTAATTCCAAGCCTTTGCGAATTTTCAACTACTTCGTCAATGGTTAATCCGCCTTTTAAATGCACATGGAAATCGACAAACGGGAATCCCGATTTCATCAGTTTAGTAATAGTTGTGTCCCATGATTTATCTTCAACTTTTAATTTCTTTCCGGCAGGTAAAACCTTTACTTTTATATTTCTGAAGTAGGTTGTACTTTCAGGATCGTGAGCCTGAAGCGCAAACGTGCCTCTGCTAAGTTTCAGTTTCTCGCCACCTTTCCATCGCCATGCATTTTCGGGTTCTATATAATCGGTTACTTTAACGTTGTTTACAAAAACTTCAATATGGTTTTCAACAACTTTAATACGCATTTTAAACCACTCGTTGTCGGAAACCAACGGATAGTAAACATTTCGAATATTGTAAATACTCCCTGTTTTACGACGCTCGGGATATTTTGCCGAACCTCGGTACGAATTGTTCACCTGAACTTCGTAGCCATTTTCAGGCCATCCCTTTTTTTGATATTTTGTATGAATAAAAATACCCGAATTGGAGTGTTCGTTCGTTTTAATCTCCGCTTCGAATTCGAAATTTTTGAATTCGCCTTTATAAAAAAGATGACAACGTGCTCCCGAACACTTTATAGTTCCGTTTTCAACGGTAATACTCTCCTGATTTTCACCTGCTTTTTCCCAACCATCCAAAGTTTTGCCATTAAACAGCATTTGCCAGTTTGTTGATTGCGTTTGAGTTTTACACGAAAGGGTAAAAACGAGTAAAATAAAGAGCGAATAAATTGGATTTTGTTTCATAATAAAATGGTTTAGATAAGACAAAACTAACTATTATTTTACACTCTGAATAGTTTTAGACAACATGAAACGATGACAGAGAGATGCTGAAATAAATTCTCCATTGGAATCAAACGAACAGCAGCCCCTACTTATTATGCTCAACCCACATATTACTGGCATTCACCGGTTTGACTATTGCCTTGTCTCACAACTAAAATTTAATAATCTATTTATATCGAACTCAGTTTATTTTTATAAAAATTTTTTGCATTCTTCCTCAATTAATTACATTTATAATCTCAATTGAATTTAACGTTATAGACAAACCAAATTGAAAAAAGCCAATTTCATACTTACCGTTTTCTTGTTAATCGGCATCTCTCTATTGCAAAGCTGCGAAAATCGCTACAAAGATTTAGACCTCTCAGTTTACCAATATCGCGACACAAAAGATTTAGTAAAATTTGTTTACGATGCTTCATTAATTCTTAAAAAAGAGGGAATTAAAAGTATCGATTATTTTAAACAGAACAGGGAACAGTATTTTTCAAAAGATAGGTATCTCTACATTTTCGACATGAATGGAGTAAATCTTTTTCATGCGGGAATGCAACAATTCGAGGGAAAGAACCTAATAAATATTACCGACAAAAACGGGAAACCAATTGCCCGCCTTATACTTGAAGCTTTAGATAATCCAAACAATCCACATGCGTGGGTTCACTATTCGTGGTGGCAACCCGGCAAGTTTTTCCCTGTCCCCAAATCGTCGTGCCATTTTAAGGTTACAACACCCGAAGGACGAGAGTTATATGTTGGTGGGGGTTTAAATTATCCGCAAGAAGAGAAGGAGTTTATTCGCATAATTGTTGACGATGCAGTTCAGTTAATTAAAGAAAAAGGCAAAAAGGCGATTAAAGAGATCTCCAATCCGGTATCGGAATTTAACTTTCGAGAAGTGCGGGTTTTCATTTTTAAGGATTCAGGCGAAACAATTATTTCTCCGGTTACCAATAACAATTCGGCACAAATTAATCTATTAGAATGTGTTGATGAAACCGAGCACAAACCATTTGTTCATGCGATTCAACAGCTCAATACAAAAAATAGTGTTTGGGAAGTTTTTCTGGCAAAAAATCGTTACGACAGAGATTTACGAAAGATGATTTTATACCTAAGAAAAACAAAGTTAGGCAATGAAATTGTTTATGTGGGAGCAGCCACGCAACTTCCAAAAGCACCGTAATTCAAAAATAAAATATGCAAAAGAAAACAAATATTTATGAATATACTGTAAATCAGGTTCCGCCCGCAGGGCATCTGTTTATCCTATCGTTTCAGCATGTTTTACTGATGATTGTATCGCTTAGTTTGCCTATTTTATTTGCCGGACAAATTAGCTTAACACCCCTGCAGACCAACTCTTTAATTGCTTTTTCGATGCTGGCTGCCGGAATTGGTTCAATCATTCAATCGGTTGGGTTGCCGTATATTGGGTCGAAATATTTATGCCCGAACGTTTGCGGCCCCTCCTATTTTAGTCTTTCGTTATCGGCTGCCTGGGTTGGCGGATATCCGTTAATGCGCGGAATGATATTTATTGCCGGATTGATGGAGATGGCACTGGCTCCGATTGTTCAGAAACTTAAAAATGTGTTTCCTACTTACATCGTAGGTCTGGTAGTAACCATGGTTGGAGTAAGTATTATTAAAACCGCTGTAACTTCGTTCTTTGGACTAGAATTTCATGGTGATGCAATCCGCAACAGCGATATTCTTATCGGGCTTTTTACCTTAATTGTTACGGTTCTTGCAAATCTTTGGGGAAAGGGTTTCGTAAAAATGTATTCGCTGATTATCGGATTATTGTTGGGATGGATTCTTGCGCTAATTGTACAACCCGAATATTGGCAAAGCATTGTCTCTTTGCAAGCAACTCCTTTCTTTTCGCTTCCCCGTTTTGGCGAAGAATTTTTTAATATCAGTTTTAACTGGGCGATGCTCATTCCGTTTACTGTTATCGCAATTAGCGGTTCATTAAAATCGTTTGGAAATTTACTGGCAGCACAAAAAATATCGGAACCGAAGCTGAAAGAAGTAAATTTTGCTCCCATTCGGAAAGGACTTTTAGCCGATGGATTTTCTACCGCTCTCGCAGGTTTGCTTGGCGGATTAGCTGTCGATACATCGTCGAGTAACATTGGACTTGCCGGTGCAACAAAAGTTGTAAGCCGCTGGATTAGTGTGGTTGCAGGTGTAATTTTTATTGTGCTGGCTTTCTTCCCTAAATTTATTTCAATCTTGTCGATGATGCCACACCCCGTTTTGGGCGCATCTATTATTTTTGCAGGAAGTTTTATGATTGTAACCGGAATGAAAGAGACTTTTACCGATGAATGGAGCCAGCACAAAACATTCGTTATCGGAATTTCATTTTTCTTCGGACTGAGTACTGCTTTTTTACCACAACTCTACGCGAGGGCTCCTCAAATTGTGCAGGTAATATTTACCGATCCATTACCAACTACAACCGTTTTGGCAATTATTCTAAATCAATTTTTTGGGTTA
>WGCT01000545.1 GCA_015493625.1 Draconibacterium sp.
GCATACTTCTTTGGGTTTTGCTACAAGTGGTTATTTTTGTTTTTTTATTCGCCCATGGAAGAGGAACAATTTTATAGTAATATTCAGAAAGCACTTGAAGATTTACCTGAGAATTACACAATTCTTGAGGAGCAAATTGAAATTGAAATTCAGATGAAATATTTTGAATTTGCAAAAAATGTGCGGAAGAAAGATCGTGCAGAAGAGTATTTTAAGCATCGCGACGAGTTAAATTCCGATGAAGTTTCAATCGACAGGAAAAAAGAAATACTTTGCGCCATTGCCACACTCGATAAAGTTGAAGCTTATCGTTCAATCGAAAAATTTGCAGACACAAACGGAGGTGAAATTCGTCAGTGGGCGGTTTTGGCTTTACAAGAAAGTAGAATGCTTTTGCAAAGTTCACTGCTCGACGAGCAACAGGTTTTTATCTCGACCGGGTTAGGCGGGAAAGGCAAGATGCTGCGATACAACGTGGTTTTCATCAACCAAAAACAGGGAGAGCTATTAAATAAAACACAACAAAAACTGGTAAAAGACGAGCTTGAATATGGGATAAAAAAGAGCGAGGGAGAGTTTGAAACAATGGATTTTATGGAAGGATTCTCGACTGCTCTCGTTATGCTACCATTACAAGCCGATATTCGCAAAATATTTCAAAATGTGGTTGATGAATGCAATCAGTATGGAAACTTTTTAGACGATAATATGATTGTAACAAACGTTAAAATTATGTCGAGGAGCGAAATAATACAGCTGTTGCACCAAAGTAAAAATCAAGATTTCGATGAACTGGAAGAAGAATAAAATTAACGTAGCCATTCAGGTGCTGCCCGAAGCCAATGGAAAAGTAAAATACGAATTGGTAGATAAAGCCATTGAGGAGATTAAGAAGTCGGGGTTCGAGTATAAAGTCTGCCCATTTGAAACTGTTGTGGAATGCAATTTCAATGAACTCTCAGGATTGTTGGAAAATATTCATGACGCTTGCCGAAATGCCGGTACAGAAAAAATGCTGATGAACCTAAAGATTCAGGTCGATTTTAACAATCAGGTTACAATCGACGATAAAATGAGAAAGTACAATTAATATTAAAAGTATTTGACGGTGATTTATTAAAATATATTATATTTGCACCGCTTAAAAAGCAAAATGCACTGGACCCGTAGCATAATTGGATAGTGCACCTGACTACGGATCAGGAGGTTGGGGGTTCGAATCCCTTCGGGTTCACATAAAACAGAGTTGTAACAAAAAGTTGCAACTCTTTTTTTTTTGCCTTTTACACGCACTGAGTTCAATTCGTTATTCTCCAAGTCGGCAAACAGCTTCAGGAGATATTCGTTCGTTAAACTCAAGTTCTGTAACATAACCTGATTTTACAACTGCTTCTTTTATTGAAATCGATTCGGTTTTTACTATCTGTAAAATTTCACTTGCTTTGCTGTAGCCAATTTTTGGAATTAGCGCAGTTATTACTGCTGTAGAATTTTCGGCGTTTTGTTTGCAAACCAACTCGTTGGCAGTAATTCCGGCAACACATTTTTCAGCAAAAACACTGCAAGCATTTATTAATAGCGAGAGCGAACTTAACAGTGTGTCGGTAATAAGTGGCATAAACTGGTTGAGTTCAAGGTTTCCGGCACTGCAAGATTGTGCGATAATCTGGTCGTTTCCCATAACTTTTATGGCCACCTGTGCCACCGTTTCCGGAATAACAGGATTGATTTTTCCTGGCATAATCGACGAGCCGGCCTGTTTTTCAGGAAGATTTATCTCGCCCAATCCGGCATCGGGACCACTTGCAAGGAGACGCAAATCGTTGCTTATTTTCAGCAAGTTGGTGGCGTGCGCTTTTAATATTCCCGAAACCTCTACAAACACATCAACATTTTGAGTGCCGTCAATCAAATTCTCGGCTCGTGCCAAACCAATAGTAGTATTTTCGCGCAGCCTGTCGATTACCCTGAAAATAAATTTTTTTGGTGCTCCCAATCCTGTGCCTATTGCTGTGCCACCAATATTTACAACCCTTAAACGTTCTTCGCATTTATATATCCGCCACCGGTCGCGGTTAAACGCTTCGGCATACGCACCCATTTCGCGGCCTAACGTTGTAAGTACAGCATCTTGCAGTTGTGTGCGCCCCACTTTTACAATGTGCGCAAACTCTTTCTCTTTTTGCTGAAACGACTCTTGCAGCTCCAACACGTTTTGTTCAAGTTGGCGCAAAAGACGTATTGCTGCAATTTTTAATGCAGTAGGGAAAGTGTCGTTGGTCGATTGGTGCAGATTAATATCGTCGAGCGGTGAAACGGTTTTGTAATCGCCCAGCGCTTTATTTAAAATTTGGAGAGCCCGGTTGGCAACCACTTCGTTTACATTCATATTTGTTGATGTACCTGCCCCACCCTGTAAAGCATCAACCAAAATATGTTCGGTTAATACTCCTTCACTCATTTCGGAACAGGCTTTTTCAATGGCATCAGCTTTGTTTCTTTCAAAATAACCCAGTTCACTATTTATTTGCGCTGCTGCCAGTTTAACTTCGCCAAAAGCTTTTACCAGTGCGCTGTGAACTCTTCGCCCCGAAACAGGAAAATTCTCGATTGCTCTTGCTGTATGAATTCCGTATAAAACATTTTTTGGAATTTGTTTTTTCCCTAACAGATCATTTTCAACCCTTGCATCTACCATAACCAATAGGATTTATTTGATTTTATAACTTTGAAGATAAATTTAAATTTTATTATTGAGAACTCCTTTGACCGGTAAATCTGGCACACCAGAAGTTGATTGGTAAGCCAGTTTTATTTTGTAAGCTTTCTGATTTATTGCTCTAAAATAAGCAAGTAAAACAAATTCAACAAAACCCGATGAACGTTAACAATATACGTCATCTTTGCCGTCAGCCACCCGTTTTATTAATTTTTCGGCACGCTGTTTTGCCAATCCCGACATACTGTTTATGGTTTGGTTAATTAGTTGGGTGCCAACTTCAACAGTTTCGGGCGAAGCATAATTCATTAAATACTCTTTAAACGACGAGAGCGCATTGGGTGCACAGTGCAGTTTTATGTCGCCCGGTTTTGCCAAATCCATAAAATCCTGTCCGGTTCTTCCCAACCGGTAGCAGGCGGTGCAAAACGACGGGATGTAACCCATCGACGAAACATCGCGAATTACCTCGTCTAACGGGCGGTGGTCGCCCAACGAGAATTGCCCCGAAGGGTCGTCTTCTTTATCGTTTTCGTAGCCTCCCGGATTGGTACGGCTGCCTGCCGAAATCTGACTGACACCCAAAGCAAATGTTTCGCGGCGCATTTTGGCCGTTTCACGGGTCGACATAATAATTCCCGTGTAGGGAACTGCCAACCTGAGAATAGCGACAATTTTCCGGAAATCGATATCGGAAACAGGAAACGGAGGGTGCGAAGCAATATCGCTGTTTGTTGCAGGTTCGAGGCGCGGAACACTGATGGTATGCGGTCCCACGCCAAATGTTCTTTCAAGCTCGGCAATGTGTTGCATCATTGCAAGCAGCTCGAAACGGTAATCGAAAAGTCCGAAAAGCACTCCAATTCCGAGGTCGTCTATTCCGGCTTCCATAGCACGGTGCAGCGACCAGGCACGCCAGTTGTAGTCGCGTTTTTTGCCTCCCAAATGAACTTTCAGGTACGTCTCGCGGTGGTACGTCTCCTGAAAAATCTGGTAGGTTCCAATTCCCGATTTTTTAAGCTCCATAAACTCTTCGGTTTTTAACGGAGCAACATTTACATTTACCCGCCGCACTTCGCCATGCTCTGTTTTTACATCGTAAATGGTTTTAATCGAGTCTAAAACATATTGAAATCCCTCTTTCGGATACGACTCGCCGGCAACAAGCAGCACTCTTTTTTGTCCCTGACCAATGAGTGCTTTTACCTCGCTTGCAATTTGTTTTTGCGAAAGAACAGAGCGAACAATCTCTTTATTTGTTGCACGAAACGCACAATACAAACATTCGTTTTTGCATAAATTCGAGATGTAAAGCGGAGCGAAAACGACCAGTCGTTTCCCGTAAATAGTCTCCTTCACACGGTTGGCAGTCTCGAAAAGTTTATCGAGCATTTTGGGGTCGCTAATACTGGTAAGAACGGCAACATCCGAAAGGGTTAACCCTTTCATCTCCAATGCTTTTTTTAAAACATCGTTTATTCTTTCGAAATCGGGATTTTGGTTTTTCTCGATGGCATCCCAAATCTCTTTTTCGTTAATAAAATCGGCTTGAACATTGTACATAGTAGTTGTTTTTAGTTGAAGTTGTTATTTTCAATACTTCGTTAAATTTTTGTTTCTCGCAAAGCCGCAAAGTCGCAAAGATCTGATTTTTAGCAAATTACGACAA
>WGCT01000546.1 GCA_015493625.1 Draconibacterium sp.
TTTGGCATTTGCAGGATCTGTACCTTTTAACGATACCACATAACTTCCTACTTTCTGAATTTTCTCATCGCTGAGTTGCCCTTTAAAAGCGGTCATTCCTTTTGCCGATTTACCATTTTTAATCATATTAAAAACATCGGAAAAATTGCATCCGTTAATCCAATATTCATCGGTAAGGTTTGGTCCAATTGCATTGCCTTCTCCGTTCATTCCGTGGCAGGCAAAACAGTTCATTTCCGAGAATATTTTTTTCCCTTCAGCAATACTTTCTGCATCGGTGAGTAGAACCAATTCATCGCCCGATAAGTTTTTAACTTGATATTCTTTATCGTGCTGAGCCGATTTCCGGGCATATTCTTCGTCCTGTGTATCTCCAATTCCGAGCCAGAAATAGTAAGCACCGTAAATAATGGCAAATGCAATTGTAATGTAAAAAATTGCCATAATCCAACGTGGAGGCGGATTATCTAACTCCTGAATCCCATCGTAATCGTGATCCATTAATTTTTCATCGTACTTGGTATTGTATTTCTTTTTTTCTGTCATCACTTAAAATTTTATAGTTATGATGTTGCTGTTTCTTCTGAATCGTTATCTTTTAATATCGAACTCTTTATCTCTTCTATCTCCTTGTCGGGCATTCGCATTGTGCGAATAACAATCACAATAAATAACCCGACAAAAAGAAGCAACCCGATAATATAATATATCTGGATTCCTTCGATTTGTTGCAATAAGTTACTAACTATCTTCATTTTTTCTTATTCAGTTTAAGTAAAACGTAACTTGCTAATTGCGTAATTTGCTTTTCAGACAATTGATTTTTATACGGAATCATTCCCTTTGTAATATTTCCTTCTGCTATAGACCGGAAAACTTCTGATGGTGAATTTCCTTTCAACCATTTATCGTCGGTTAAATTGGGAAATGTTGCAATTCCTTTTCCATCGGCTCCGTGGCAGGCAGCACAAGTAGTTGCAAAGATTTTACCCGCTGCCGCCAAATCTTCGGCACTGTCTAAAAGCTTCACCTCTTTTTGAGGAGCCTTTTCTGTTTCGGCAGCTGCCACAGGTGGTGGAGCGATGTCTCTTCCGAGTTTGTGGATGTATGCAATCATTGCAACCATTTCGGTTAACGGTTTAACCTCAATGTTCGATTTTTTCAGGTCGGCAACAATTTCGTTTGCCTGTTTCTTTAAATCATCAACTGCAACTTTATCGTATCCTTCGGGATATGGAACGCCCAATGTTTGCATTGCTCTTATTTTTTTCGGAACAAGTTCAAGATTTAACCCTTTTCGCGCAAACCAGTCGTATTTTGGCATAATCGACTGTTCGTTCATTTTTTGAGGATTCATAAAGTGACTGTAATGCCATGCCGAGTTTTTATACATGGGGCCTCCAACAAAACCTGCACGTGCCAAATCGGGTCCGGTACGTCGCGACCCCCACTGGAAAGGATGGTCGTAAACAAATTCTCCAATTTTCGAGTACTCTCCATACCGATCGGTTTCCCAACGGAACGGCCGTACTACCTGCGAGTGACACGTGTAACATCCTTCAGACACGTACAAATCGCGTCCCTCCAATTCAAGTGGGGTGTATGGTTTTACCGATTCAATTGTAGGAATATTCGATTTAATAAAAATCATTGGGAGAATTTCTACTGCTCCGCCAATGGCCAAAACAATAAATACCCAAATAGAGAATCGTACTCCTCTTCTTTCTACCCAGCGGTGCACAGTTTCTTGTAAAGGATTTCTTTTCCCTTGTAAAACAAGTGCAGGTGCTTCTGCCAATTCGTTATCTTCAATCGAGCCGGCAGCCATGGTTTTATACAAGTTGTAAACCATAATTAAAAATCCGGTTAAGAAAAGTGTTCCTCCAACAATTCGGATTTTATACATGGGAAGAATTTGAGTTAGCGTTTCGAGGAAGTTTGGATAGGCCAAAAATCCCTCGGGAGTATATTCGTGCCACATTAACCACTGCGTAACAGCTGCCCAATAAAGAGGGATGGCATAAATTAATATGGCGAGAGTAGCAATCCAGAAGTGCAGGTTGGCCAGTTTTTCGGAAAATAGTTTTGTTTTAAATAGTTTTGGAATCATCCAGTAGAGCATTCCAAATACCAGTCCGGCATTCCATCCCATTCCTGCAATATGAACGTGAGCAATGGTCCAGTCGGTAAAGTGGGTGAGTTGGTTTACAAATTTCAACGACATCATTGGCCCTTCAAAAGTTGACATTCCATAGGCCGTAACCGCAACCACCATAAATTTCAGGGCTGCACTGTCGCGCACTCTGTCCCATGCACCGCGTAAAGTAAGCAACCCGTTTATCATTCCTCCCCACGATGGTGCAATAAGCATTATCGAAAAGGTTACGCCAAGCGCTTGTGCCCAATCGGGAAGAGCCTGATACAACAAGTGGTGAGGCCCTGCCCACATATAAAGAAAAATGAGCGACCAAAAGTGAATGATTGATAATTTATACGAATAGATTGGCCGGTTGGCAGCTTTGGGCAGGTAGTAATACATCAGCCCCAAAAATGGTGTAGTAAGAAAAAATGCCACTGCATTGTGCCCGTACCACCATTGAACCACTGCGTCTTGTGCTCCTGCATAAATCGAGTAACTTTTTGTTAGCGAAATGGGCAACTCAAGCGAGTTGACAACGTGCAACATAGCAACGCCCAAAAACGTTGCAAGATACCACCAAATGGCTGCATAAATATGTTGAACCCGCCTCTTCATAATGGTTCCAATCATATTCCACCCAAAAGTAACCCAAACTATTGTAATTAAAATATCGATTGGCCACTCCAGTTCGGCATACTCTTTCGATGTTGTAATGCCGAGAGCAAATGTGATGGCTGCCAAAACAATTACCAGCTGCCAGCCCCAAAAGTGTATGCGGCTAAGAATATCGTTAAACATTCGCGCCTTAAGCAACTTTTGTAACGAATAATAAACACCGGCAAAAATGGCATTTCCTACAAAGGCAAAAATAATTGCATTTGTATGAAGCGGCCTCATCCGGCCAAAGGTCGTAAACTCCAAATCGAAGTTAAAAATTGGAAATGCAAGCTGAAGTGCAATCAGCAAGCCCACAATTACTCCTACAACACCCCAAATAATGGTTGCAAGAACAAAAAGTTTTACAATCTTGTTGTCGTAATAAAATTTCTGATTTTCCATAAATACGGTCGTTATTTTGTTTGTTCTTTATTGTTATCGGTATCTTTATCTATCACGTCGTCGTCGAACAGTATTCGAATTGACGGAGTCTCGTTATCGTCGAATTGTCCGGAACGTACTGCCCAGATAAATGCACCGAGAAAAACCAGTGCAACCAATAAACTAACTCCTATTAACAGATAAAATATATTCATCTAAAAATTTACCCTTTGCTCATTCCTTTTATTCTCATAATCTGAAAAACCACATATCCGATGGTTATCCAAGCACCACCAATTGCGCCAAGATACGAGAGCAGCATCCACATTGGAATATTGTCGTTTGTCGACCAGATAACTCCTTTTCGTATCAGTTTTGGAGTCTCTTTTGGTGTACCTACTTTTGCTTTACCGAGAACAACTTTTTTTGCGTCGAATCCTTCGCCTAGCGAAACTACAAAAGTTACAAATCCCTCTTCGTCTCCAATTAAGTTATTTGGTATTTTAAAATCGGCAGCACCGTTGTTGTTTGTAATAACCTGTCCTACAGGAAGATTCCCGAAAGCTCTTTCAATACAAATGTTAACCGGCGTTTCGGTTAGTTTTTCCTGTTCTCCTTTTTTATTTTTGAATTCAGCAAAAACCGTAACCAACTTTTTACCGGCATCGACCCGTCCACTTAATGTTGCTTTAATCGGTGGTGCTACTACCAACACCGGACTTTTCTTTGGGTTGAAATTCATAAAATAATTTACCAGTAGCCACCTTTCGTTTTCAGAAAGAGTGGCTTTAAAACTCGGCATTATTCCTTTTCCTGTCGAAATTTTATAAAACATCTCGCCTTCCGAATTCTTTTGCATTTTGGATGAAGCAATATCGGGGGGTGCCGGAGTTAATGCCAGTGCATTGTTTTTTCCGGGTTCGCCATGACACGATTTGCATTCGCGCATAAAAATCTCTTTCCCCTTTTTTACATTCTCAAGATTATATTCCAACGGATTCTTTACGTTTTGCTTGTCAGCCGGAACCAACCACTCCTGACTAATTCCATGCTGTACAGAAAAAAACAGGACGACTACTATTAACAGATTTATTTTTTTAATCATAATATTTAGCTTTTAGGTTGTTCTGAAAAATATTTTTTATCTATTCCTTTCTCCTCGGCATATTCCCAAATTGTAATTACCGGAAACAATTTTGCGAGGATGGTAATAATTAAAAGAGCAGCTGTAAACGAAAACAGAGTAATCATTATTTCGATACCCGTTGGCGAATAGTGGTGGAATTCGGCAGGAACATTCTGAATGGGTAAAAACGGGTGTTCCAATGTTGGAATTACAATAATATACCGTTTAAACCACGCTCCTATTAACATCACAACCGAAATAATAGTAAGCGGTAACGGTTTTCTGAAAAACCGGAACAGCATTAAAATAATTGGTAAAATTAATCCCAATATCTGCACCGACCAGAACATTAGCGCATATCTTCCAACAAAAATATTTAACAGGTGAACTCCTTCGGCAGCTTTCATTTTATAGCCGGGAACCAAAAATTCGTTCACATTAAAATAGAGATAGAGAAGGCTTACAAAAACCAACAATTTTCCCATTTGATCGAAATGAATATCTTCGAAATACTCTTTTAGCCCGTACCGTAAACGGTATGCGTACATAAGCATTACAACGGCTGCCGAACCGGCAACAAATGCTCCTGCCACAAAATAAGGCCCCATAATAGTGCTATCCCAACCGGCACGCAATGTGGCTGCAAACAACCACGACGTAACAGTATGAATTGAAAGCCCAACAGGAATAATAAGAATCATTAAAACGCGCATGGCGTGATAAATCGTTTTATACTGTTTTGCATTTCCGTTCCATCCCAAAGCCAGAATTGAATAGATTTTCATTTTCCATTTAGGAACTTCGTTACCCATCCGGTCGCGTAAAAGTGCCAAATCGGGAATTAATGGTAAATAGAAAAGCAATACCGAAATGGTGAGATAGGTCATTACTACCGAAACATCCCAAACAATTGGCGATGCAAAACGGCCATGAATAAATACGTTTAACAGCCGGTCGGGGTGTCCCATATCGTTTACAATAATAATTCCTGCCAAAGCAACTCCGGCAATTGCAACTTGTTCGGCAACACGCGAAATTGGTTTCGACCAGCTAATATTCAGCAGGTGCAATGTTGAACTAATTAAAAAACCAATTAAACTTACTGCTACAAAAAACACAAAGTTTGCAATGTACATTCCCCACGAAACATAATCGCGCATTCCGGTTACACCAAGCCCTTTGTCGATCTGTACTCCCCAGCCCCAAAGGCCAACGGCCGAGAACATTATTAATATAAAAAACCAAAACCGGGTTAGTTCATCTTTTTTTACAATCGATCGGGTTAAATCAAAAACAATTTTGTTTAACAACTTCCTCGACTCTTCAGGAGATTCTATTTTATTCATTTTCAATAGATTTTAGGTTTAAGAATGGTGCTCGTCAATGGTTCCTTCAAAAGGCGTAGTTCTGTTTTTAGGAGGCAAATAATAGATGCGTGGTTTTGTTCCCAACTCATCCATTAAATTGTAAGCAGCATTGTCTTTTATTAGTTTACTAAAACTAACTGTTTCTTTGGTCGTTCCATTGGTAACCGCATCTTCGTTACGGTCGCCAAACCAATAAACACCGTTCGGACAGGCCGAAGCACAAGTTGGCAATTTATCATCGCGCAAACGGTCGGCACTAAAAACACATTTCGAAACAGTTCCTTTTTTCTGAGGAACATTGGCTTCGATATTGTAAGTAACATCTTTGTATTTTTCGGAATCGCGCGGCTCGAACCAGTTAAAGATACGGGCAGAATACGGACAAGCAGCAATACAAAACCGGCAACCAATACACCGTTCGTTGTCGATTAGCACAATACCGTCTTCGCGTTTAAATGTGGCATTTACCGGGCAAACCTTTGTACAGGGCGGGTTGTCGCAATGCTGACACTGTTTTGGCATATAATAAGGTGCAGTATCTTCCGAGTCCTGCATTTGCAACGTTGTAATGTGATGTTGCTCGGGTCGCAACTGGTGGTGATGCTGACATGCTTTCATACACTCGCGCGCATTCCGGCATTTGGCAAGATCAATAACCATCACCCAACTTTTCCCTTCTAAACCTTTTCTCCCTCGCTTTTGATTTTCGGTTAACGAAGGCATTTCTGCAGGTTTCAGTTGCGACTTGTCAACTTCAACCAACTCTCCACTCGATGTTAACAAGTGAATTTTGTCACCGGTAACAGTATCAACTCTGTTACATGAACTTAGAAGGCTCGAACCTCCTACAACCCCGGCAACACCAAGCGATGCTCCGAGAGTTTTCATAAATTTTCTACGTGTATTTTTCTCCATAAACCTTTTTTTTGAAGAACTAAAATCTCAGTTAGAAATAGTCTATTTTCCACTAAATTAATTATTCTAAGCAAATTACAAAACAATGATTGAAGCATTTACC
>WGCT01000547.1 GCA_015493625.1 Draconibacterium sp.
AACCTGTTTTGGACTATTAACGACAGTGGAGGAAAGAATAGAATATTCGCATTTAATTTTAACGGAGAGATTGAAAAAGAGATTGAGATAGAAAATGCAAAAAATGTTGACTGGGAAGATATTGCACAAGACAAAAAGTGTATTTATGTAGGCGATTTTGGAAACAACCGTGGAAACAGAAAAAACCAAACCATCTATAAAATAGTAAAAAAGAAAATTGGGGAAAAAGTCAAGCAGAAAGTTAAATCGAAAAAAATAAAATTCAGTTACGCAAATCAAACCAGTTTCAAATCAGAAAATTTAGCCACTTCGTTCGATTGTGAGGCACTTGTTGCCTATAAAAAATCGCTCTATATTTTCACAAAAGACTGGGTTACCCGAACAACAACTGTTTATCGAATTCCAAAAAATAAAGGGAATTATACGCTTCAACCTATTGATTCATTTAATGTTAACGGATTGGTAACCGGTGCCGACATTAGTCCCGATAAAACAATGCTGGCATTGGTTGGATATAAAGACTACCGACCTATTCTTTGGATTTTCTCAAATTTCAACAAAGAGAATTTTTGGGGCGATAATCAACTGCATCTCGAAATGGACAACATTTTTAATGCACAAACCGAGGGTGTCTGTTTTTTAAATAACGACTCTCTTCTTATTTCGTGCGAAGCCACAAAAACATTCCCTCAACAGCTGTTTCTAATCGATTTATCGAAAAAAGCAAACCATGCAACACCTCGAAGTAAATAGAAATATCAGATTGGAAGCGTTACACCTTTCTATGGCTCCTGTTATTTTTGAAACCATCGACCGCGACCGTGCCTATTTAAAACAGTGGTTGCCATTTATTGCTACTACCCATAAACTGGCCGATACAGAGGCATTTATCAGAAGTGTTTTACATCAGCCACAAAACAGAAGAGACGAGGTTTTTTCTATCTGGTTTAAAAACGAATTTGCCGGACTAATTGCGTTTAAAGATACTGATTGGATGAACCGGAAAACCGAATTGGGTTACTGGCTTGCAGAAAAAATGCAGGGCAAAGGAATTGTAACGGCTTGTGTCGAAAAACTTATTGGGTATGCTTTTAGGAAATTAAAACTTAACCGCATTCAAATTAAAACTGCTGTGGGCAACAGAAAAAGTGCTGCCGTACCCAAACGTCTTGGCTTTCGGTTCGAAGGAATTGAGCGGGCAGGAGAAAAACACAACGAAAAGTATTTCGACCTGGAAATTTATAGCTTACTCAAAACCGATGAGTTAGCAATCTGATTCACATCTGTTTAAACTAAACATCAAATTTTGCTCTTTCACATTATATATTTTTTATAATGTAGTTTTATTCTAAATAATATTTCATATTTTTGACCCGAATATTCATTTGTTCGATTATTGGAGATTTATGGAGATAGAGATAAAAAAGGAAAATTCGATTCGACGAAGACTGTACCGGGTTCTGCGAAAGACAGGAGTGAATAAAGAGTGCATCAGCTTAAATGCATCGTTTAGTAACGATTTTAATTTCGACAAAATAGACTGGACAATTTTCACCTATTTTTTAGAAGGTATTTTTAATATCTCGGTTAACGATGACGAGTTAAATAAATTTGGGAATGTAAACGATACGTTGCACTATTTGAAAATAGCACTTAATTAGGATCTGCTGAAAAACAATTAAACACGCGACATACAGACAGATACCCTATTTACACTTTTAAAAGAGCAAGCTTTGGGGCTTGTTATATTTAAAATGCTTGCATTTATTCATTCTATGTTTCGAATATTTTATAAGCTCAGCTGCACGCCATATTTGTACTTTGCTCAGTTTGAATTATTTATATACATCTGTATTCCACAAAGTCCAAATCTGACTCAAATCTGAGCTTTTCAGCAAACCCTTTAATAAGGATTGAAAAAGTGAAATTATTTCGAGACGATGTAATACATGGCCGTGGTAAAAAAGTTTCTGAACCACGGAATTGAAGCAATTAATTTTAGCTGTTTCCGGGGTTTCAACCCAAATTTTGTTTGGTAATTTGGATTTAAAAAATAGAACTCTCGTTTATTAATTTTATAGTTTTCTCTTTTCAGAATTCGTTCGAAACGCTCAATAGAGATTCCGGTTTCTTTAATCTCCATAAGTCCGTTTATTTTTACTTCACTTTCGCCAAAAGCTTTTAAAATGGCTTTATAAACCGGACGTGGAAAAAGGTGAATATAGACAAATTTCGAAAGCAACCGATTGTCGCAAATTTGCTGATGGCCACCAAAAGGATTTTGCCACGGTGGAAAACCAAGGTAAAATTTTCCCTCTTCGTTTAAAAAGTTTTTTACAAAACCCATAAATTTAGCCTGATCTGGGATATGTTCAATTACATCGCGCATAATTATAATATCGAACTTTTTCCCGGTTGGATCAATTTTATATATATCTTGGCAAATAAACTCAATGTTGTTGCGGTTTTTGTGTTCTTTATAAAACTCTTTTGCCAATTCAATTCTGTTGCAGGCTAAATCAATTCCGGTAACTTTACATCCTAAATCAACAAAGGGTTTTAGGTTACCGGC
>WGCT01000548.1 GCA_015493625.1 Draconibacterium sp.
GCTTTATTCATTGGATAATTAGGAGTTGTAATGTACTCTTTTTTTATAAATTCCGACCCGATGTTCATCATTTTAAAAAATGCCCGCGTTCTCTTCAATCTTAAGCTTGCATACACATCGATGTACGGAAAGTTCCCATATTTTTTCTTATTCTGAAGATAAAACAATCCGGTTGCCGGTTCGTAAGCATCGGCATAATATTTTGTATTATAACGTGTATCGACCCCCACTTGAGCAAACATTACTTTCGAAATAACAAATTTATAATAGGTTGAAACAAATGCTGAAAATACCGGAAGGTGAATGTACTTTTCGGTTGAAGGTTTTTGCCACAACAACCGGGGTCTGAAATGGAGATTTTTGTAGTTAAAATCTTTATCGAGGTAGATGGAGAAAACAACCAGCTCGTTTGTTGTTTGCGATGGAATTCCAAGCGTATCGTTGTAAATATAGTTATTTATAATTTCGTATCGTCCTCCCATTTCGAGTTTTCGCCCGGCCGACACAAATTTTCCGCCTGCTGCCATACGTTGCTCCATTTTAAAATCGTTGTCCCATTTAAAATGGTTCGAATAAAACTCTTCCTGAAACGGGTCGGCAACAAGATTTTTTATCGACCCGTCGATTACAAGAGCAGTTAGCGAATCGCCCCAGAAAGTTATGGGTTTCGAAATTATTCCATTCAATTCTGTCTGGCCTGCTTTTCTCCCAATCAGATATATTTTCCCATCAAAATTCCATGTCCAGAAAGTACCGGTTTGCCTAAAAATACCTCCTCCCACAAACAGGTTCGAATATTTAAGTCGATGCCTGCTCTCCACCCCCTCGAACACTCCGGGCGATGAGCCGCGAATTATTTCATGTCCTAAAAATGCGCGTTTCCCAAAGGTTACTTTCTTATTATTGTTTTCGTATTGTTTTAACTGAACAGTATTTACTAATTTATTAAACCGTATTGAGTCTTTTGTGTAATTATCGCTGTAATAACTATTTTTCCAAAAAATAGAGTCAAACTGTTCTTCCTCCATAAACTCCTGCTTATGTCTTTCATATTCTACCGAATAAATTAATCCGCCAATGGGTCTGAAATAATCAGTCGAATCGTTTATCTCTTCATATTTTCCAACTTTATACTCTGCGGTTGTAAAAAAATAAGTACTGCTAAAATGGCTCCTGCTGTTGCTCAAATTAACATTCAGGTATTCAGTATCGTCGTGGCTAAATATCGAACTTTCATCTTCAAGCCCGCCATTCTCCATATTTTTTATCGAGTTGGCAATAAACCCTGAATGAATGCTTAATTCATCTTTATTATAACTCGAATAGAGGGTAACAAAGTTATTTTTAGTTTCCTGATAATTATATTGGCCTACAGATTTTGCCTGATTCCATTTAAAAGTAAAATTTAAATAGGGGTTTACGTTTTGCGAATGAATTACATTTAGCCGGGCCTCACTCTTACGGGCTTTGTTTTCGCTTTGTGTAAAATCTAACCGGGTATAAGGAGTTGTTGTATTAAAATAGTTAACTGTAGCCGGAGTTAAAAGATACGCTTCGCGTGACTTTAAGAACAAAAAATTCATATTTGATTTTCTTCCGAAAAAATCGTTATTTAAATAAGGTGTACCGTAGTTCCCCACATAACTGGCCGTAAGTACCTGTTTAAATACGGGGTGGTAAATATGAAAATAATCTTGAAGAGTATCTAGCTTTGTAGAATCCTGAAATGCTCCCAAGCCATTAAGATTCCACATTTCTATTCGCGGTTTAACCTCTTTTTTCTTTGCTTCCTTTGTTAGCTTCTCGTCTTTCCCCATTTCAAATCCTTTTTCGCGCTGAGCCACTAGTCTTAGCGGAATTAAAACGGAAAACAGAAAAAGTACAATTATATATTTTGCCTTAACCATGCAGTAGTTTCTTTGCCCTACAAAACTAAAAAAAGCATTGAAGCGAAAGAGATATCCGGACAAATTTTCACCATAATTAACAAGAATAAATAAAAAAGCCCGTGCTCAAAAAGAACACGGGCTTAATAAAGTTGGCAGCGACCTACTCTCCCACTTTTACGCAGTACCATCGGCGCTGGCGGGCTTAACTTCTCTGTTCGGAATGGGAAGAGGTGGTGCCCCGCCGCTATAGCCACCTAAAATCGTTAATGGCTTAACTTCCTCCCCGATTCTATCGGGTCGGAAACCAATCTAATATCTTAGCAGTTGGGAAAAAATTAATACTTAAAATTTGTAATAAACAAACCAAAACAAGGACACTCTCTTTTTAGAAAGTCTTCGGGCAATTAGTACTGCTCGGCTACATCCATTACTGAACTTACACCTGCAGCCTATCAACGTAGTAGTCTCCTACGGCCCTTAAAGAGATCTCATCTTGAGGTGAGCTTCGCGCTTAGATGCTTTCAGCGCTTATCTCATCCCGACATAGCTACCCTGCAATGCAGCTGGCGCCACAACAGGTACACTAGCGGTCAGTCCAACGCGGTCCTCTCGTACTAGCGTCAGGTCCTCTCAAATCTCCAGCGCCCACAACAGATAGGGACCGAACTGTCTCACGACGTTCTGAACCCAGCTCGCGTGCCACTTTAATGGGCGAACAGCCCAACCCTTGGGACCTTCTCCAGCCCCAGGATGTGACGAGCCGACATCGAGGTGCCAAACCGCTCCGTCGATA
>WGCT01000549.1 GCA_015493625.1 Draconibacterium sp.
CAATTATACCAAAACATATTTTTATTCGTGCCTAATAAACCATTAAATACATATATTTCACAAAAATAAATTGGGGTACAACTTTAATTTGCACCCCAAAATAATGGGTAAATGTTGGCACTGCGGCAAACAACACTCCCCATATAAAACATATGTTTACAACATTAATTCATTCTGAAAATTTTAAGGAAATCGTCGTCAATCTCCATATCAACCACTCCGTTTTCGTTTAAAATATCGAAGTATTGTTTTACTTTAAAGGCAAGTTTATCGCCCTCAACATATTCAAAATTTACACGGTTCAAGAATAGTTCAATCCGGTCAACCGGTTGGCGCATCATATCGAACGACAACTCTGCCGACTTTCGTTTGTTTTCGTTTACCCACTCAATAGCTTTTTGTAACTCTTCTAAAAATACTTTTGCCTCTTCGGGGTGATTGCGTGCAAACTCGCCTTTAAATACCAGCCCTGCGTTGGGGAAACTTCCGAAACCTTCGTTAATTTCGTTCCATATTTTATTGAATGAGATAACAGAAATCTCTTCGCCGCGGTCTTCCATTATTTTAATGGCATAACTTGCTTCGGGTTCGCGCAAAATAACTGTGTCGGCATTTCCGGTAACAAAGTCGGCATAAATTTCTTCGGGGCGTCCGAATGGTTTTCCAAATTTGAATTTAAAATCATCGGGATTTAATCCACTTGCCTTAATCAGGTATTTGGTAATTTTTGCCGGTGGAGCTTCCTCAAACAACGGAGTATAAATCTCTTTTCCAATTATATCTTCGAATTTTTCTGCCTTCGTTCTGCTCAGTAAAACAAAATTATCCCACACAAAAAGTGCCGGAATAATAATATCGTTTCCACGCAGTTTTGCCGATGTAATTAATGCCGAGAAACTTATATCGGCTTTACCATTTGTAATCCAGGCAAGATGTTTTTCGGTCTCTTCCCAAACTTTCAACTCTTTAATGTTTATGTGTTTTCTAATTTTTTCGGATTGAAGCAAACGCATAATTACCGGATATGCAACCGGGGTAGCCGACTGAATAACCGCATCAACTTTATTCGAAGAACCTTCAGAATCGTTATTTACGGTTGGTATTTTATGGAAATAAATCCAGAATTCGTCCATAGAATATTGCTCGGTAACATGCTCAAATCCCATTTCGGCAAGCATGCTAATCATTGGAAAAGGTTCGAATCGTTGAACCAAAACAAAGCCTCCATCGTCTTCAATCGAATATGCTTTTTTTAGAATTATATCAAAAGGGTCGGTCATCATGGTGCGTACATCGAGAATTTCAAACTCGTCGCGACGCTCTTCCCACGGCAACGTTTCTTCAACTTTTTCGGGATTAAAAATCGATACACGATACTCTCGTGTCTTTTCAACATTAAAAACAAAGTTTAATCCTTTGGCCACTTTAAACAGTTCGTTGGGTTTTTCAACCGAAATAATTACAATGTTTTCCTGCGGCTGTAATCCTGAAACTTTTTTAATCAGCTCCTCGAAAGTATCGTTATTGTAAATGTATCGTTCTGCACTCTCTTCCCAACTAATTTCTACGCTTTCTTTCTCGCCATCAGCCGTTGATTTCTCGACACACTGCGGCATATTTTTCAATAATTTCGTTTCGGTGCCGAGGAATTTATTTATGGTGTGTAATATTTCGCAAACCGAAATTCCGGTAATTTTTGCCGCATCGTTAAAGTTGGCAAAACGCGCCAGTGTATTGTACAGAGCCGGATTTTGCATCCGCTTGAATTTTGGCGACAATTCGACCAACACCTGCTTTAACTCGGGATGCATGTCGAGTGTTGCTTTTATATTCGAACTTGCAACAATGGCGTCGGGTGTTTCTGCCTCATTAACCTGTGTTGCCGAAATTGCTTCTACCGGACAAACCTCAAGTGCTTCTTCACACTTCTCTTCATCACCATCGGTTTCGGGTTGCATTTTTAAAAATGCAATTCCTGTGTCGTTTATGTCGAAATTATTGCCTGCAACTTCAACACAAGCCCTGCAACCAATGCACTCTTCTGA
>WGCT01000550.1 GCA_015493625.1 Draconibacterium sp.
AATTTACCGATGATTTATCGAATTCCAATATGTATTTTAATAAATATCCTTTGTTTGTTCCTTTTCCGGTATAACAACTGCCAATGCCGGTAATAATGTCTGAAGGAACATTTGAAAGTGTTACTTCGTTTGCCGGAACTCCCAATTCGCCGGTTCCGGAGTTTGCCGATTTATGTGCGCTTAATTTTAGCGAAAAACCACTTGGCAGTGCATCTTTTATTGATGCAACAATTTTTCTTTTTTGATTTTTGGAACGAATAATTGATGAGTAATTCATCCAAATTTTATTTTTTGATTTTTCGTACCGAAATGAATTGCCTGCGGTGTTTGGATCATCAATCTCATAATTTATCTCTTTCGAATCGTCCGATAATAAATTGAGTAAAGCAACTCTGGGAATTTCAATTTTTATTGCGTGAGAAGTAATATCGCTCTGAGAAAGAGCGACTTTCGACGAAAGAATTGATGCGAAAAGTAGTATGAAAAGAAAAAATTTCATACTCAAAGTTATTAAACAAAAACATCAAGTCCAAAAAATTGCTAAATCTAACACCGGCTGTGTATGCTCATTTCCCCAAAAGCTATCTGAATTGAGTATATCGCAGAAAAAAGGCCAGATTAAAAATAATCTGCCCCTTAATCGTATGGATGATTGAAACTAACTTAATTTCCTGTTATCGTATAAATAACTTCAACTTTATAATCGCCGGTTGTAAGCTTACCATATTTACTTTCGTCCATTTTTAACGAGTAAGTAAGATTGTGGCCTTTTTTGAATCCACTGCCGGTGTAGCAACTACCAATGTTGGTAATAAGTTTAATTCCGTTAGCCGATAATTTTTGACCTTCAGAATTGGCTTCTCCCACTTTGCCTTTTCCTGCACCAACATCTTTGCTTGCTGCTAAAAAGATTTCAACTCCTTTAGGTAACTTTTCTTTCATGGCTACCGAAATTACTCTTTTTTCTTTTGCTTTAACAATTGAAGAATAGTTTAACCATAAACTATTGTCTTTTGCTTTGCTGAAATCTAATCCTAATCCGGCTTCTTTTGGTGCTTCCGGGCTCAGGTTAATAAAAGAGGCTTCCCCTTTTTCCGATTCAACATCGACCAATGCATGCGATTTAATGTTAATAACTACCGCGTGTGCTGCTTCGCTGTTGTCGTTGTTGTCCTGAGCGAAACCATAACCAAAGAAAAGTAAAACTGTTGCAAATGTTAATGTAATTTTTTTCATCGTTTTGTGTTTTAAAATATTAATAAATAATTTGTAAATCCAATCTTCAAGCGTGACCCCCTCTAATCAACCTTTATGCCAAAGAACCCTAATAGCTGATTTTCTGCGTGTTAGGTTTTATCTTCACTTTTTCGCGCTCTCGAATTGGGACAAAAAGGGTGCGAAATGGGACAAACTGTGTTTTGTTCAATCATTTTACACATGTTAAATAGAAGTTTTTTCGAGTATGAATTTCATTTCATTTGTTTAACTTTGAGTCTCACAATTATAAATACTACACAATGAATTCTTCTACATTAAAGTCTTTCTCCGGATTATTGTTGTTTTTTATTGTTATTGTAAGTCTTACAGGATGCAGGCAAAAGGCTCCGCAGGAGTTGCCAAATATTCTCTGGTTGGTAAGCGAAGATAATAGTCCAATGTTAGGATGTTACGGTGATGATTTTGCTACTACTCCGAATCTCGACAAACTTGCATCGGAAGGTTTTTTATATACACACGCTTATGCAAACGCACCAGTTTGTGCCCCGGCGCGAAATACAATAATTACCGGTGTTTATGCCTGCTCAAACGGAAATCAGCATATGCGGAGTCAATATTCAAAGTCGGATATTGTTCGTACATACCCCGAGTTTTTACGCGAGGCCGGTTACTATTGTACAAATAATGCTAAAACCGATTACAATACAAATTCAATCGACCCGAACAAAATATGGGACGAGAGCAGCAACAAAGCCCACTATAAAAACCGGCCTGAGGGGAAACCTTTTTTCGCTGTTTTCAATACAAATATTTCGCACGAGAGCTGCATTCATAAATCAATTCCAAACAACGAGTTACGTCATAGTCCTAACGATGTTAAAATTGCTCCTTATCATCCTGCAACGCCTGCAATGAAACATGACTGGGCTCAGTATTACGATAAAATTGAGGATATGGATGCTTGGGTAGGAAAGAAACTAAAGGAGCTCGACGATTTGGGTTTGGCCGACAATACAATTGTTTTTTATTATGGCGACCATGGTGGAGTTCTTGCCCGCAGCAAACGATATGTTTACGAAACAGGAACGCGGGTTCCCTTCATTATTCGTATTCCTAAAAAATACAGATACCTTTTCCCGGCACCGAAACCCAACTCAAAAGTCGACCGGTTAATTAGTTTTGTCGATTTGGTGCCAACTCTTTTAAGTATTGCCGGTGTTAAAATTCCCGATTATTTGCAGGGAGATGCATTTTTAGGCAAGCAAAAAACCAAAAATCCGCAATATGTATATATGTTTCGCGGAAGAATGGATGAGCGTTACGATATGAGTCGTGCCGTTCGCGACAGGAAATACCGCTATATTCATAATTATATGCCATTTCGCATTTATGGCCAGCGGCTTGGTTATTTGTGGCGCGCTCCGTCAATTAGATCGTGGGAGCAGGCATACAACAATGGAGAATGCAACAAAATACAGAGTGCTTTTTGGGAGACAAAACCGGCAGAAGAGTTGTACGATACCGAGAAAGATCCCTGGGAAATTCATAATCTTGCCGATAATCCGCGATATAAAACTATTCTTTTAAGAATGAGGGCTGCCGGCAAAAGTTGGGAGTTGAAAATTAAAGATACCGGTTTTATTCCGGAGGCCGATCGTATTGAGAGAGCCGGAAATACACCCATGTATAATTATATGCGTTCGGGGAGAGTAAATCTGGAAGAAATTATTGACGCAGCCGACATTGCTTCGTACGGTGATGTTGAAAATATTGATTCGCTAAAAATATTTCTTAAAAACACCGACAGTGCAGTTCGTTATTGGGGTGCAACCGGATTATTAATTTTAGGCAAAAAAGCAGCTCCGGCAATCGACGAGCTAAAAAGAGCACTTTCTGACGAATCGGCCGATGTGGTTTCTACCGCTGCCGAGGCACTCTATAATTTAGGCGAAAAAGAGATTGCAGAAGAAGCACTATTAAAAGTGTTAACAGACGATAATGAATTTGCGCGTTGTCACGCACTCAACGTAATCGATTGTATTAACGACGACAGTAAAACAATGAAAGACGGTGTTCTTGCAATGGTTAAAAATGCCAAATCGAAAAAATTGAAACTCTACGATATGCGCGCGGCTAACTGGCTTTTCGAAAAGTGGGGAATAAATACCTCCAATTACGGATTTGAAATGAAGTGGTAAGAATATCAGTTTACAATACTTCGTTAATTTTTGTTTCTCGCAAAGCCGCAAAGTCGCAAAGGTCCGATTTTTAGCAAATAACGACAATCGCTTAATGTCTTGTAATTCTCTGTTTATGAGATGTTTATAAAAATGTACCGAACCATTAAGTTTATAACAACAGTTAAAAATCGTCTTTTGCATTTCCTAAAAATTTAAAATTGTAGGTAATTGTAAAAATTGGTTGAGCAAAAATCGACATTTGGTATCCTTTTACCTGATTGCCTTCGGTGCGGAAATATATTGAATAAGGATTCTTTCTTCCTAAAACATTATACACAGCAAACGTTAATGAGCTGTGGTTGAGTTTCTTCTTTATCAGGTTGCCGTTTAATGTGGCGGCCAGGTCGAGGCGTATATAATCGGCCATTCGAACCGAATTTCGTTTGGTATAAAAAACCCGGAGTGCATCGTTAAATTGGTAATATGCAGCGGGTGCTGTAAACGGGCGGCCCGTGCTGTAAAAAAAGTTTGTCGACAGATTAAATCTTCGCGACGGCTTTACATTTAAAACAAACTTGAAATTATGGGGCTTGTCGTAATTCGCCGGGAAATATTCGCCGTTACTAACGCGCTCTTCGTCGAATTCGCTGTCTATTTTATGCAATATTCTTGAATAGGTATAATTTACAAACCCGGAAAACATTCCTGTTTTTTTCTGAATCATAAACTCAATTCCGTACGCTTTACCCACACCGTTTAAAACATCGGTTTCAAGATGTTCGTTCATAACTAATTGTGCGCCACCTTTGTAGTCGAGTATATTTTTAAGTTTCTTGTAATAGGTTTCAACCGATGCTTCAATTGTATTTCGCCTGAAACTATTGTAAAATCCGATTGAAATCTGGTCGCCCCGTTCGGGGTTCAGATAGTTATCGCTCAGTTTCCAAATATCGGTTGGAGACATTGCTGTTGTTTTCGACATCATATGAATGTATTGATACATTCTGCTTAAGCCAAATTTTAACGAGCTGTTACCCGAGAGTTTAATGTTTGTAGAGAAACGAAATTCGAGCCCGGTATACGTTTTTACCGGTTCGCCATTGGAATAATAGGTTGTATCGATTATCGACTCAGTGGTTCGGGGTACTCCGGGTTGGTAGTTGGCTTCTGTTTTTGGTCCGAAATTGGTGTAAACGGTATAGCGCAATCCTGCCGAAAACGAAACAAAATCGTTTAATTCAAATTCATCGCTTGTATAGAGAGCGGTTTCGAGTGCCCTTTCGTTTTCAATCTCTTTGGGCAAAATTTGCGACATCTCATCCAGCGGTTTTCGAACACCCGGAGCAAGACTGTACCATATTGAGTTTAATCCAAAATCGATTTTATGATTATTACTTGTGTGGTATGAAAAATCGGCTTTAAATGTTTTCTGATTGATTCGGTAATTTACAGAGTAGAACAGCGATGAGTCGGCTCTCGAATCTGTTGTATAGTTGTAATCGCTAACAATTGCCGAAAATGTTGAAAACAATTTTGGACTGAAAATATGTTTCCATCGCAATGTGCTTGCATACGTATTGTATTCGAAAGCATCTTCCGTGAAATAATCGAAATTGTCGTGGCTCGTATAACCCGAGAGATAGAGGCTGTTGTTTTCGTTTAAGTCGAATGAGAAGTTCCCCTGAACATCGTAAAAACCTGCTGTGCTGTTTTTCAGTTTTGGGTCGTCTAATAATTTTAGAATCCAGTTCGAGTAGGTCGTGCGAGCACCAATTATAAACGAGCTTTTGTCTTTTTTTATCGGTCCTTCAAGAGTTAATCTTCCCGAAACCGGGCTGATTCCTCCCGAGAGTTTCGTTTTTTTCCGGTTACCGTCTTTTAATGTTATATCAAGAACCGATGAGGCACGTCCACCGTATTTTGCCGGCACACCACTTTTGTAGAGTGTAATGTCTTTTACCACTTCGGCATTAAATCCCGAGAAGAATCCGAAGAAGTGCGAGGTATTCAGAATTGAAGCATCGTTTAAAAGAATAAGGTTTTGGTCGACACTGCCGCCACGCACATTAAACCCGCTGGAAGCTTCGCCTACCGACTGAACGCCGGGTAGTAACAAAGTGCTTTTTATAATGTCGGCCTCGCCCATTCCCATAGGAAGCTGTTTCAGGGTTTTCATTGTCAGCTTTTCAACACCCATTCTGAGGTTTCGTACCATGTCTTCACGTTTTGCCGTAACAACCACCTCTTTTAACGATGCAGGTTTGTCTTTCATCTCCACATTTAATTTCCCGTCGGAGTGGATAATTATATTTCGCTGTGTAGTCTGCATTCCAATTAGTCGGTATTCAACTTTATACTGCCCTTTTGGAACTGTTATTGAATAAAACCCGAACGAGTTGCAGGCTGTACCTTTCCCCAACTCTTTAATGTAAATTGTTGCTCCAACAAGTGGCTCACCGGTTTCACTATCTTTAATTGTGCCTTGCAGCGTAGCCGTTTCCGACTTGGGATTTAATGCCGGATTTCCAATGGTAAAGAGTTTGTATTCGTCGCTAACGGTACTTTCTTTTGTAATGGTTTTTGGGAGCAAGTATTTGGTTGAGTCTTGTTGCTTAATATTTTTGTTTCGTAAATAATTCGAATAAGCCGCAGCATAATTGGTTTTAATTTTATAGTTTTTTGCCAATACAACTTTGTGGTTATCAACAAAAGTAAAAGAGAGTTTGCGTGGGTTGCAAATCCGGGCTATGATATCTTCCAACACTGCGTTGTTTTCGTCGAAACTAAAATATAAACTATCAACCCACTGTGGATTGTAGTAAAACCGGTATTCGGTTTTTTGCTCAAGAATGGTTATCACCTCTTCGAAATTTAAACTGTCGGCATGTAAATTTATGGTGTTATTCTGTGCAAAAGATTTTAAAACAGAGAGCAAAATAAGTAAGCTAATAAAAACAATTCTATACATTTCGGTTGTTTTAAATTGAATTTACTACCTGAAGAATTTCAACCATCTGCTCTTTGTTTAGCAGTTCAAATTTTAACTCGAACTTTCTTAGTTTCCGGTTAATTGCTTTTCGTTTATCGGGAAAGAGTTTAATGAATTTCCTCTTCTTGTTAATTTCGTAATAGGTACCGTTTAGTAAAAGGGTTTTATTTAACACATAGTAATACCTGTATAAAGATTGTTGCATTATTGCATCGGTTCCCCGGCTGGTTGTTCTTAATGCCTTGTGTTGTAAAAATAGTTTTGTGTTGCCAACTTTGGCAACTTCGTAGTACCCGCCTTTCATTCCCGAATTTTCATTCTCAGAAAAATCGACTTTGGTAAAGCAGTATTGTTTAATACCCGAAACGCCAAGTATTTTATCTGTTTCTTTAACTTCAATATAAAATGAATCGATAGTTGCCTGATTCAACTCAAAAAAGTTACAGTTTTCAAAAAGCTGAACCGGTGTTATATAAATCAATTTATCTTTATAAATATCGTAAGCCAGTTTTAAGTTTTTGTAAGTTTCTCCATTTACGAACACTGTTCCGTTGAGGCCAAATGATGAATGAAACAGAGGATTTGTCTCTTTTGTAATATCGTATAATTTATACTCTCTGCCATTTAAAAACGTGTAATTGTTTTGCAGGTTATTTTTATATATTTCGGTAGCTTGTTTTTTGCTAATGCTGTAAAAATGGTTGTTGTGCGAAACCGGTTCTGTTTTATATTGAACATTGTTTTGCGAAAAACAAAACAGAGAAAAGAGAGACATTTTAAAAAGCAGCAACAAAAATTTAATAGGCATTAAATTTATTATTATGAAGTTATTCGAATCAAAAATAGTAAAATGAATGAACGAATAACAATATGTTTACTAATTTTCACTTTCTTTATTCAAAGAAACAAAAGTTGTAATATTTAGCTAAAAGGAGTTGAGAAAATGAATTCTTATTGTTGATGAAATTAGCAAAGTTAATAGTACTGTTTTTTCTGATTGTCGGGCTGAACTCGTGCATTGAGCCATTCAGTGCTACAGTTGGCAACAAAGCTTCGGGGTTGCTGGTGGTCGATGGATTAATTACCAACCAAAATGTCGTTCATACCGTAAAACTTTCACGCTCGGTGGCAAATATCGATGAAGAGCCGGTTGCGGTAACCAATGCGCGGGTAGTTATTGACGACGATCTGGGAACAAGCGTAGTTTTAACCGAAAAAGAGCCCGGTATATATGTAACCGATACGGGCAGTTTTTGCGGTGTTTCGGGCAGAACATATACCCTCTACATAAATACATTTGAAGGGAAAGAGTACCGTTCTTCACCCTGCTTAATGAAACCTTCGTCGGGAATCGACAGTATTTTTTTTAAACCGGGAAAAGATTTGAATAGCGAAACCGACTGCAAATACAACGGAATTGGGGTATATGTAAGTGGAAATGCTGGGGCAGAAGAGATAAACTACTTGCGGTGGTCGTATAGAGAAGATTGGAAGTTCGGTGTTCCGTATCACCCCTATCAAATTCCAACACCCGAGGGAGGCTGGGAACCATTCAACCCAAATCGCTACTGTTGGAAATCAGCAGTTTCGGGCAGTGTCAACCTGTATTCGTTCGAAAACCAAACCGGTAAAAAAATTGTCGGAAAAGAGCTTTGTTTTATCAATTCTCAAACCAGCGACAGATTATCCAAACGATATAGGATTATTGTTAGCCAGTTTTCAATTTCAAAAACAGAATATGAGTTCTGGCGAAAATTAGATAAATCGGGCACCGGAGGAGGTACAATTTTTGGTGAGCAACCGTTTTCCATTTCCGGAAATATTCAGAATATTAATGACCCCAACGAAGATGTTTTGGGCTATTTCCAAGTGGCAGGGTATGCCTCAAAAACACTTTACATTAATCGTTCTCAGCTGTATGACTGGAGGTTGCCCATAAAGAACTGCTTTGCCTCGTGCAAAGTCGATACGTTTTTATTGGCCGATTTAAACAAAATAGCGATTGACCAGGGTTTTCCAGTTTTTATAAATGCGTACGACATTTACGAAAGATTTGTGTTAAAAAGAGGTGAGACTTTCCAACTGGCGTATCCTGTTTACGGCGATTTCGGGATAAATGTTCTTGGATTGGCATTGGCAGAACCACGTTGTGCCGACTGCTCATTGTCGGGAGAAAAAGAACCACCGCCTTTTTGGGTAGATGAATACTAATCGGTTGTTAACAAAAAAGAATATGAACGTTTACCGTAGCATCGTTTTACTGTTTTTTATAATAAATATTAATTTATCGTTTGCTCAGGAAACGGTTACATTTCGCACCGACAGAGACACTTACGTTGCCGGCGAAAATGTTTGGATAAATGCTTACTGCCTGAAAAGTGGAACTTCGTTGCCTTCAACCATCAGCAAAATAATTTATGTTGAAGTGCTCGATAGTGAAAATGCGCCGGTAAAACAGTTAAAACTGCATATTGTAAATGGCAGTTGTGCAACACAGTTTGAACTGCCCGAAACTTTGCCAACCGGAAATTATCTGATACGAGGTTACACAAAATGGATGCGCAATTATAATCCGGAACTCTATTTTACAAAAGAGATTGTCGTAATAAACCCATTTTCGGTAAATTCGTTTCCAAAGTCCGACAATGTTTATCGTTCCGACACACTTATTTTTTATCCCGAAGGTGGGAAAATACTTCTTAATCACCCCAACAAAATTACAGTTCAGTCATTCGATAAATTTGGAAACAGCAAATCTGTTTCAGGTGAAATTATATCGCCTGCCGGTACTGTAATCCAAAATATTGAAACAGCATCAACAGGTTTTATAACCTTTACTTTTACTCCTAAAGAGTCTGGTGTTTACAAATTCAGAATAAAAGGGAGCAGCCCTGAAACCATTGATATACCGGCAGTTTTGAAAAGTGGAATAAATTTACAACTTGTTGAGGAGAGTAAAACGCACATATATTTTAATCTTAGTGCAGAGAATTATAATCCGGTGAATGCTTTGGCCGGAACGGTTCATATTGTAACATCGAATGGAGATTTTGTTAAAAGCTATCCTGTTTTGTTAAACGACAACGAAAAAATTGTTGTGGAAACCGATTCGCTTCATACAGGTTATTTTGTGGCTTTTTTAATCGACAAAGCCGGAGAGATTCTCGCATCGCGATATTTTGTGCATACTGCAAAATCATCTAACTTGTTAACCATAAAACCCGATAAAGCCCGCTACTCTCTCCGCAGCCCGGTTTTACTCGAAATAGGGAATAAAGGCAATTTGAAAAATGTATCGGTTTCGGTGGTAAAGCAATGTTTGATAAACGAAAAAAGCCGGATAGGAAGAATAGCCCGTCCCGACAATATTGCATATCAGTCGTTTGTACAACTGGCAAAAAACGGAACTTCGATAAACGATTTATTGTTGTGTTTTGTCCCGTTTAAAAATGTTCTTGCCAATGCACCAAAAATTTCGTTTCTGCCCGAAATAAAAGGGGAGATAATTTCGGGAACAATTCTGAATGCCGACACGCATAAACCGGTGGCAAATAAAGTTTTTATTTTGAGCTTTGTTAGTAAAATTGCAACAATTAGTTTTTCGAAAACCGATTCGTTGGGCAGGTTTAATTTTGTTGCCAACCGTTTTGGCGAGCAGGAAATTGTTATTCAGCCGTTTCGCAGCGATACTGCGGAATTAAACTACAAAGTAAACCTCGATAGCGAATTCAGCCCGGAATATAGCGACAGAAAAATTCAACCTCTGTTTGTTGATAAAGAAAACATTTCGGCGATTAATAAGACAATTATTAGTATGCAGATAAATGCATTGTACAGTCCGTTTAACTCGTACCCAATAGTTGAGAAAGAGTATCCCGTTCCTGTCTGTTTTTATGGCACCCCCGAAATTTCAGTTTTAATAGATAAGTTTATCGAGCTGCCTACCATAGAAGAGATTATAGCTGAAATTGTGCCATTTACTCACATTACTCGAAAAAAAGGGCAGGTACATATTAAAATTTACGAAAACGAATCGTTAGATGTAAAACATAACGACTCATTTTGTATGGTCGACGGAGTGCCAATAAGAAATCAGAATAATATTTTAAAAATGAATTATAAAAAGGTGGAGAAGATAGATGTGGTTAATCTTAACTATTTTATCGAAACCTATTCGTTGGGCAATATTTTAAATATTATAACAAGAAATGGCGATATGAACTCGTTTGATTTTGATAAACGCCGGTTCCGGCAAGAACATTCAGGATATTTGCCCGAATATTTATTTAACTGTCCCGATTATTCTGTCGATTCGATCCGAAACTCAAGAATCCCCGATTTCAGGAATCTTTTGTACTGGAATCCGGCTATTAAATTCGATGAAAATAGAACATCCGAAATCTCGTTTTATACTTCCGATGAGGCAACTAAATATATGGTGGTGGTTGAAGGAATAAACAACAACGGAATATTTGAGCGTCGGCAAATACCAATTGAAGTGAGGGAAGAGTAGTTTTGGATCAATTTAAAAAGTTGTGGAAAATACAACGTTTGAGTTTACATTATCCGCTTGCAAAAAACCTTATTACAATAAACAGATTGTTAGATTTTTATTCCGAAGGAATCACCGGTAAAGGACAACAAAGAAGATATGATTCGCAAAAGCAAAAAGCAGGACAATGACCGGCAGGAAAACAGGGAGCGGAAAAAGTAGAAGTTTTAATTTATTGACCTCTCTCCAATACTAGCAACCAGTCGTTTCCCTCTCCCGACGAAGGTGGAGTAAACTCGGTTATCCCCGAATTGCAGAAAACCCCAAATGGTTTTTTAAATCCGTTACGTGGATTAAACCAACTCGCGGTAACGTTTGCTTTTAATTTGCTCATTTTTACCTTTACAGGTTGCCCTTTTGCAAGATAGATAAGTGCAAAAGAGTTATCGGTTGAACCGGCAGCAGCTATGTAATTCTCACCGTTTTTTACCTGATTTACAAGCAGCGACTCATCGGGCACAATTTTATAAAACTTCTCTTCGAGTGCTGTTCGCACATGTTGCATGTCGAAAGCACCCGGGTGGTTCATCGACTCGTGCCAGTCGTACAAACAAGGAATAGCAATATTGTCGCCTTTATGAAACATTTGCCAAATGGCGTTATTTCCGTAGGTATATCCACACGCCCCCGCAAGAAAATCCCAGTATGCGTGAACGCGAACATCGTATGCGGTAAAGAATCCTTTCGAATAATACGATTTGTCTTCGATAAGTCCATCGCTGTTTAAAACCTTGTTGTAGTCAATTTTGTAGTCCCAAAACTTAACCGCAATATCTTCGTAGGCAGGTTCGCCATCAACCACCGGTTTTGCGGGTTGCAACCCGAGGTCGTGTTTTGCATAGTTGTAAACGGTATTGAAACGGAATGCGTGACCACTTTGGTACATGTTAAAATCGAGCCACGACTCGTTGTGCAACCTTTCTGATGATGAGGAATTTCCCCGCGGATGAAAAGTAATCAAGTGGTTTCCGTTGTCGCCTTTTTTTAGTCCGGCAGCCATTGCACGCCAAATTTCCAACACATCATCGTTGGCAATATTCCGGTCGCCGCCCAAAATCCAAACAATGGGTTTGTCTTTGTAACGTTTCCCTAAAAACTCGCCAAAAATAAAAGCATTCTCTTTATCGAAAACAATTGGCCCGGAACCGGGATAATCGGAGAATATTTTATCGCCCCAGGTTGGGAGCATTCCAATAAAAAGCCCCAATTCTGCGGCTTTGTTCACAATAAAATCTACATGTTTAAAATATGCTTCGTTGGGTTTTGTAGGGTCTAAGTCAATTAATGGAACTTCGCCATACGGGTTTGGTTTTCGCAATCCGTCATTTTCAGCAAGAACTACTGCCTGAATAACTGTAAATCCTTTTGCTTTGCGGTTCTCGAGATATTCGGTCGCTTCCTCACGATTCAATTTGTGAAACAGTTCCCAGGCGGTGTCGCCAATCCAAAGAAATGGTTTTCCATCGGTGGTTTCCAAATATCGTTGCGACTGGCTTACTTGTAATTTTTGTGAGAACGAATTCAGAGAAAAAAATAAAATAATAAAGATTGTAGTTAGTAGTTTCATGATTTTTTCGATATTAGTTATTAAATCGCTTTTTAGCTTCTTCCAAAATTGCAACTGTTGCCGTTGCTCCGCAGCGAGTGCACCCTGCTTTCTGTACGGCAATTAAATCATCGAGGGTACGGACACCTCCGGCCGCCTTTAATTTTACTTTTGGCCCGATGTTCTGCCTCATTAAATCGATGTTCGGAATGGTAGCGCCTTCGTACGAATATTTTCCGTCGGCACCTTTTACAAAGCCAAACCCCGATGAAGTTTTTACATAATCAGTTCCCACTTTTGTGCAAATTTCGCACAACTTAACAATGTCGCTCTTTTTTTTAACAAAGTCGGTCTCGAAAATAACTTTTACAATTGCACCATTTTTATGGCTGGCGTTGGTAACTGCTCCAATCTCTTTTTCAATATAATCCCAATCGCCTTGCAATGCTTTTCCGATATTTATTACCATGTCAATTTCTACAGCTCCTTCGTTACAAGCAGTTTCGGCTTCAAAAACTTTAACTTCTATTGCCGAATTTCCTGCCGGAAAACCAATTACACAGCCAACAAAAACATCGGTTCCTTTTAACAATTCAACAGCTTGTTTTACTGCATACGGTTTTACGCACACCGATGCAACATTGTATTTTCTTGCCACTTCACATTCTCGACGCAAATCGTTGTCCGTTAATGTTGGATGAAGTATGGAGTGGTCAATCATTTTTGCAAGTTCTTTTACTTTGTTCATTGTATTTTATTTGACTATTTTTATTCACTAATAGTTCGTGATATTTTTTAATGTTCAGTAAAATATGAAATTAAAATATACTGCGTTAATATATTGGTATTCAGCAATATAATTTCTGTCTCATGGTTGAAAATCTAACGAACTACTGATTCATGAGTTTTTAAAGTTGCGAAATTTCTTTTAAACTTACTGTGTTTAATACAATAAAAACGAATAATTATGGCTAGCAGACGAACTTTCCTGAAATCGCTTGTAGGGGCAACTGCCACCCTTACATTAAACAAAACCTCATTGGGTTCCGAACCGAACTCCGACAGATTGGGTGAAGTTTTACCAAGAAGGAGATTGGGCAGGACCAACCAATATATTACTATGCTTGGAACCGGAGGATACCACGTTGGCTGGACGACTGAGCGCGATGCGCAGGAACTGATAGAGGCTGCTCTGGAAGGTGGAGTACGTTTTTTCGATACAGCAGAGAGTTATAGCAAAGGAACAAGCGAAGAACGATACGGGAAATTCCTCACACCAAAACACCGCGACCTTATTTTTTTAATGACCAAATCGACCGGTAAAGATGCCAAAACTGTACAGAAACATTTAGAGGGTTCGTTAAGAAGATTAAAAGTCGATCAAATCGATCTCTTTCAAGTACATTCGTTAAGGACTCCTGACGATGCCGATAGCCGGGTTAAAAACGGAGTATTGGAATATATTTTAAAAGCTAAAGAAGAAGGCAAAATTAAGTATCTTGGATTTACCGGTCACCAGAACCCTTTTGCACTTAACCGTATGTTGGAACTGACAAAAGAGAGCAATATTTTTGATGCTGCACAAATGCCGGTAAACGTACTCGACCAGTCGTATTTTAGTTTTGCCAAAAATGTAATCCCAAAAATAATCAATAGGAACATAGGTTTGCTTGCGATGAAATCGCTGGCCGATGGACGGTTCTTTGCAAAAAAAAAGATTGCAAATTGGACATCGGACGATCCTGTAATCCCGAATTATCTCAGCATAAAAGAGGCAATGCATTTTGTGTGGTCGCTGCCGGTTTCTGTATTAATTTCGGGAAATGAGAATGCGACGTTCATGCGCGAAAAAGTGGCACTGGCTCGTTCGTTTATTAAACTTACCGATGAACAAAAAATGGCACTTATCGATAAAGTGAAAGATATTGCATTAACGGGTAAAGTAGAATATTTCAAAAAGGAGAATAGCTAACAAGCTTAAATGAAAAATCCCGGTGCCTCTGCGCCGGGATTCAAACTAAACCTAACTAAACCAAACTTATGAAAAAAATACAGCTTTCGCCGTGAAGTATTATATTCTGTTTTCTATAACAATAAAACATTTAAAAAGTTCAAAATGTTTTCTGTTTAATTGTTTTCACAACTGAGATACAGTATTGCAATTTGCGTGCCAAGAATAATT
>WGCT01000551.1 GCA_015493625.1 Draconibacterium sp.
ATATAAGGTAATACAAATTTACCTGAAATTTGTCTTCGAGGTGGGTTTTTACATTGGTTTGGAAGTGAATGGTCATTTCGGAAGAGGCGTTCACCGATTTTATTAAATTTTGAAGTGATTGTACCAGTCCAATTTCCGAAAGCCGTGCCGGCATCATGCGGTGCGACAGTTCACGAACATTGCGGGTGATGCTGTCGATGGCCGAAACAAGGTCGTAGTAGTTTGGATTTTCGTGCAATTGCGCATCTATTTTTAACCTTAACGCACCCAGGCGTGCGCCGAGGCCGTCGTGCAGGTCCATGGCCAGCCGTTTGCGTTCTTCATCCTGTCCTTTTATTATGGCATCGGCAATTTGCAACGATTTTTCCTTTTCGAGGTTTTCCATCTTGATACGATCCATCGAAACCTTTTGCCTGAAATAGATGATGACGGCTATTAAAACCAAAATAAGCAATAAAGCCACCAAAAAATAAACCCTGTACCGGCTTAACTTGGCATCCTGTATTAAAAGCTCTTTCTCCTTTTTCTGGGTTTCAAACACTACCGATAGAAACAACGAGGTTTGTACCTGTTGGTTTTTTTTAAAGGCTTCTCTTTTGCGGATGGATTTTCTTAAATAGGCCAATGATTTTTTAAAATCTCCCTGCTCTTTGTATAAATCGCTGTAGGTATCCAGTAATGAGGCCTGCATATCAAGGTTTTTATTGCTGCGCGAAACAGCCATGGCAGTGTCAAGCAATATTCGGGCGCTGTCAAAATCCTTCCTTTCCATCAGTGCGTAAGAGTAGTTGTTGTAAAGTTCGGTTAAGAACATTACAAAATGATTTTGCTTGGCAATTTTAATGGCTTCAAGGTATTTTTGGTCCCGTAGTTTAGCTTTGCCCACCATATCATAAAGGAGTGCCTGATTGTTCAGTATCACTACCTTTTTGTACTTCATTTCCGGATTGACTTTTACAATTCGATATGCTTTGTCGAGGTAGTAGTTAATGGAATCGAACGAGTTGAAAGTGTTGGAAAGTAAAATATAGGCATTGGCATTGTTTTCGATATTATTTTTTTGTGCGTTAATTGAAATACATTGTTTAATATAATTGCGGCACTTTTTTGTTTCGCCGATTCGATAGTAAACTGTTGCTGTATAATATAAAATCTCTTTGTTAATAGATAGGTCAGGGTTGGACTGTGCAGCTTTAAACAGATATTCCAGTGCTTTGGAACTGAAGCCCATGGATTGGTAGATGTTACCTGTCCACATCAGTAACTTAGCTTTATTGTTTGTCAGGTTGTAATTGACGATAAGTTGTTGGGCTTTTTGAGCCAGTTGAATAGCAGCCGTATAGTTGCCCTTTTGCAGATAGGACTGAATTAAATAGAAGTACAAGCTAAACTTATTGTCCGATATTTTTTGACTGCCTTGTATGTTAATCCCTTTCAGTGCATAATAGATGGTGGAGTCATTGTTAATATTGCGATATTGACGCGCTTTGGCAAAAAATACATTAAAAAGGCTGTCGTTGTTTGTCGTATCCTCAGAAGCATAACTGCAACGGGCAACAAGAAAAAACAGCAATAAACACAGGTATTTATAAAATTTATCCACCATCCGAAGATATGAGTTTCCTTAATACAAAGGTAACATATATCTTCAAACGGCGAATGTTTCAATGTTTATTATGAAAAATATTTAAGCTTAACCTGCCCGGTTTTAACAAGAGGGGGCAGGTTCAACCTGCAAACTAAAGTTTTCCTGTCAGGTTTTACAATGGCCGGCTATTGTCCCTTGTTACAGCATTTTTACTTAACAGTGAAGGTTTTATAATGACCTGTTTAGGGAAAAAGCAGGCATAGTTCATCCCTCCAGGGCAATTATTTTATCCGGTGTACCGAACACTATGTATTTATTGGTGTTGGTAGCGGTTAATTGTTGTCGTTGCTATCGGTATAAACCGACATGTTGCATTTGCTGCCGTCAAGACGCAGCACAACAAGACCCCATTGTCTTTCGTCGATGGCAATGGTTTTTGACGAGCCCACTTCAATGGTGTAGGGGCCTTTAAAGGTTTGCATGTCGAGCGAATAGGCCATAAAAGTTACATAGCCAACGGTAGGTGCTGTGTCAGGGTCGGTTGTATTAACTACCATTTTTCTTTTTTCAGCCGACATGGCCGGGTTGGAAGCGTGCGACATGGCAA
>WGCT01000552.1 GCA_015493625.1 Draconibacterium sp.
TCTGTATTTTTTCCCTTTTATCAATTTAAAATATCGCTTATCTAACTGAACATGCCACGCTTCGGTACTACCATTTACAATTGTAATATGCAGGGCACTGTCGGCACGTACTACTGTTGCTTTTCCGTACCCTTGAGTGTGCAATGCCCACCCATCTTTTGAGGTAGAAAAATCAGATTTATAAATTGGAGTGCCCACATATTTTGCCGGTTCAGGCATTTCGTTATGAAGCAGAGCATCAATTAAGTCCTGATTATATCGGTCTCTTACGGGATCGTAAATTCCAAACCCGGCACTAAACTCCCAATAAGCCCAACTCCAGTTTAACGTCTCCATGTATCGCGAAACAAAAGTTGTCCATTTTACCCGCGATTTTAAATCGGCTTTGCTGTATGCGCCAAATTCGCCAATATGAACAGGAATTTTATGATCGTTACTAAATTTCAAAAGCGGTGCAAACTCATTCTCAACCACTTCGCGTTCCGTCTCCGAATCGTTCCATTTTGTTCCCAGCCATTGGTCGGCAATATCGCCAACCCAGCTCGCTCCCTGGTGTGTAAAATGAAATGGATTATAATAATGAACCGTTAAAATAATAAATTCATCGTCGGGTAATTCAATGTTTGGCAGTCCGCCAAGTCCACCATACGGAGCTAACCCAATTAAAACAATTCGCTCCGGATTTTCGACCCTTATTTTTTTAAGTGCATCGGCAGCAAAAACATTCCATTTTTCAGGGGTTAAATTGTCGTGAGGTTCGTTTAATATCTCAAACAAAAGCGAGTCGGGATAGTCTTTAAAAAACGCAGATATCTGTTCCCACTGTGCCAGAAATCGAGCTTTCTGTCCTTCGGGGTCTGCAAACAATTCATCGTGGTGGTGCATATTAATAATAGCAAACATCCCGTTATCGAGAACCGAATCGACAACCTGTTTTATGCGATTTAAAAACTTAGTACTAATCGTATAGGGAGCTGTCGACATACTTCTGACTGAAGGTTCCCAACGAATTGGAATGCGAATATGATTAAAACCTAAGTCGCCAATCATTCCTGCATATTTTGGTTTCCACGGATTTCCCCAAGCTGCTTCCGAAGGTGCTTCCATCATGTTTCCGTAATTGATGCCCCGGCCAAGTTTAGCATTAATTTCAAATGCTTTTTCTCTGTTTTGTGCAATACCGGTAAAGGTTAACAGTACGAATATAAATGCAAAAATATTTTTCATTACAAATTGCTTTTTTATTTTTTCGAGGCTAAAATACGTAAAAAATACAATAAGGGAACTATTTATGAATTGAAAGTAAAAAAAACGGCTCAATTTAAAAAGTTGTGGAAAATACAACGGTTGAGTTTTCATTATTCGCTTGTAAAAAACCTTATTACAATAAAGAATCATAGAGGTTGTTGTATTGCCTATTCGGGAACAACTTTATTGACCTTATTTTTGCAGATAGGTTGATTTATTTCTTTATAGGCCTCTGGTAATATTTTGATAGACTATGATTAATACCAAATTAACCTTCTAGTGCCGTATTGAATCTATTCTTTTGCACAATCTTATCGTTTGTGGGTAATTAATACAAAATGTGTAACTGTTTATCTATTCAATCTTCATAGATAAAATAAGGTTTGATGCGTAATGAGAATTAAAATGTTACTTGCAGATTCCATTGTTCTTCAAAATCTTAAATCGTTAATCATCATTCAACATTCGGTTCTAAGTTTTTCAGAAGCTAAAACAAATTTCAATCACCATCTCTTAATTCAAGAAACCAGGCAATAGATGCAATTCCCGATGGAATAACCCCGGTAGAGTGAGTCTTCCCGTTTAACGGAACCATTTGAATTGTTTTTGGTCCTACTCCCTTACTCAAAAATCCCTGATACATTCGGTTTGTTCCCATCGTCGGCACAAAATCGTCATCGGTACCGTGAAGCAACATGGTTGGTATTTTCGTTTTCCAGGCCGGAATACTATTTTTCGACAGCATCTCTTTAATCGACGAATATTTTTCGTCGGTGGCATAATTGTTAATATAATCGTTGGTAAAAAGAAGCGATATTTTTGTAGTTAACTCGTTGTTTATTTCTGTTCCTGATTTTGTTCCATCGTAAAGAGTTAATAATTTCGAGTCGAAAGGTGCTTTAAAAACTTCGTTAATGGGCGTTGTAATTCCATTTAAATTGTAATAGCTGTTAAAAATATAACCTAAAAAATAGGGCATCGGATAATTGTCGAGTTTCAATACATAATCGTTAATGTAATTTAAATCGTACGGGCCGGCACCACAAGCACTGGCTTTTAGGTTAAATTCTTTCGAATAGTTCTGTTCCATCTCTTTTTGCAGCTGCATAGTCGACCATCCTCCCTGCGAATATCCGGCAATGTAGTAGTCGTTATTTAATTCAATATCAAGATAGTGACTCATTAGCTCTTTTACTGCCAATTGCATATCGATTATGGTTTGCACAGTCGACTCCTTATCGAGATAAGGGTGAAACATTTTTTCAGACGAGCCAAATCCAAGATAATCGGGAATGGTAATTACAAAACCTGTCGATGCCATAAACTCCAGCATCAGATAAAGTTCGTTGTCGGGGTTAACCGAAGGAGCATTACTGTGCAGCGTATTTGTGCCGTTCTGGTAACTTAAAACAGGCAACGGATTGGTTGAAGCCGGAACACAAACCAATCCGGAAGCAATAATTTCTTCATTGTTAAATGTGGTGATGTACGTAATTTTATAAACCGTAACAGCATATTCAATTTTGTCTAAAATGGGCGATAGTTCAGGGAACTTATTCTCGTAATTCTCCATAATACTGAGAATAAACGAAGAGAGATAAGACGATTCTTTTTCGTAGCTCACTAAATACTGGTCGATTGGTTTTTGCTCGTCGTCTTTTTTAAAAAGGTCGCACGATTGAAATATAGATACAAGAAAAAGAGCGAGAAGTAAATTTCGAAAATAATATCGTTTCATAGTTTTGTTTTTGTTTTCAATGTAAAAGTAGCAAAAAAAGATGGTTTAATTTGGGTGAAATAGCGATGAAAATATTACTTCTTCGCATTTGGTTTAATTCCGATTGTCTCTTTTGCTCCGGTAAAAATTGCTTTCCACCAGTAGTTAATAATAGAACGCTGCTCGTTCCGCTCGTACGAAATGGCGGTGGGCAGAAAAGTTTTTCCTTTTGGATTTTTCGAATTCAGCACCATTTTATTTGCCCAGAACGAGGCCAGTTTCGACTTCTTCCTTCCGTTTTCGTTCGAGCGCAAAACCGATATTTCAAAATTATCGTACCCCAGAAACAGTTTCCCGGCTGCACTATTTTCATTAAAAAGGATATCGAACTGAAAGCGGTTTAAATTGCCTGAAACAATTGAAACGGGGGTCGTTTTCTCAACCATATTATTCAGTGTCGACAGTGGCATTGGCGACAAAGTACCAGAAACGTTGTGCCGGTAACTATTAGGTGTCATATCGAAATTAAATTTAACAGTTAGCTCCCCTTGATTGTAAAGTTTTGTTGACGCATTTACAATTAGTTGCTGACTTTTATTAATCTCCGAAGCAATATTCGAAAGCTTTCCGGTTGAAAACGTGAGATTGGTAAATTCGATAAATCCGGGAGTGTCGGAACTATTTGTCAGTTCGCTGTATTTTAAAACCGACGGCTGCAGCAATACCGAATCGAAAACAAATTTTGTTTTCACATTCAGCAGTAAATCCTGCGGCCACGGCGGGCGTTGTTTCCTATTAAACGGCAATTTTTTATTCCTGAAAATGTCGAGATTTGTTTTACCAATTACAAGTGCACCGGCGTGCAATGTTTTATTTTGCAACCACCTGTTTTCGTCGACATTTTGCAATTCAATAAAACGAATCTTTCCTCGAACATAATCGGTTTGAAATTTAATTTTCCGATGAAATTCGTCGTTCGATAAAAGCGGCGTAATACTTATATTTCGCAATACCGTATTGTGTTTTGCCGAATTATAGATTAGCGAATCGGAACTAAACTCATACAAATTATCGTCGCTCTTAAATTTTATATTTGTTGTCGATAACTCAAACTCTTTCGAGTTTAACAAGTTTTCGGGTTTGCTGTTTTTACCAATATTAATCTGGTTAAACTGCACGTTAAACTGTTTATTTATTAAAACCTTCTCGAACCAATTAAAATTGAGATTTAAATTTTGCAACAGAAGATTTCTAATTTTTACTTTATCGACATACGGTTCAACAAACGGATAGAGGTCGATATTTTGTGCAAACTCAAGTTTGTCTCCTTTTACCGAGTCGTTAACTTCAATAGCAATATCGGGGTTAACAAGTTTAATTTCATCGAATTTAAAATAGTTATTTTCAATGGCATTTTTCACATCGAACCCCGAAAAGAAAATTTGCGGAGCAGAAATTACAAAACGGTTGTCGCTGCTTTTTTGTGTATATGCTTTAACATTTAAATTCGATATTTTAATCGTTTTCTCTTTCCGGTTAAACGAGAGATTTTCGATGTACAATTTATGATGGTTGCCAAGAGGAGTGTTAAAATCAGAAATAGTTGCAATCAGGTTTCCGGTAGAAATCTGAATCTGATTTTGGTTGTTATTTTTTACCACAACCTGAGGGATTGAAACATCGACAGCAAAACTACTTTTTCGTTTATGTTTATCGCCTTCAACCTCAAAATTTACAACATTACCGTTGTTTATTTTTAGTGTATTTAACTGAAGAGATTTAATAAATGCCGGCAACGGAAATTTAAACCGATTCATGTTTAGCGACTTCGAAGCTCCCGCACGATTGTATATTTCAAAATTTGGAGAATTAATTTCCAATGTACTTAGTTTAAATTCGCGCGAATAGTACGCTTTTAAATAGTCGAAACCGTTTACCTGCAATTGCGGAATATAAACGCGGTAAGTGGTAGTAAGTTTCGACATTTTATCGGAATGAACATCGGGATAAAGGGTTGCATTTTTTATATAAAGCCCCGACTTTTTACTCGAAAAGTTAATTTCACCGGCGCGTAAAATATGCACACTGTCGGAAAGCATGAAGAGTTGATTTTTTACCGAGATATCGAAATTATCGGAAAAAAGCAGCCGTTCTTTTTTCAACTCGTTTTCGTTAAGTTTAAAATTGTAGAGCGTTCCCGAAAACTCGTTATCGAACGAAGTGGTTTTTCCCTTTTTTGTATGATTAATCCACGTAAAATTACCATCGGGAATTGAAATCTCTTTAATATTAAAATCGTAGAGGTATTTAAAAATTAACTGGTACACTTCCGAAATTTCCTTTTTCTCTTTTGTTTTCCGAAGTATTCCAAAATTTTCGAAATGAATTTTTGGAGAAATAACCTGAAATTTATCGATGGTAAGTTTATTGTAAAAAAAGGCATCGCGCAGGTTTATTCCCCAAAGTGTAATTTTTGGCACACTAATATTATAAATCTCCGAGCGGTTAAAACGTTGCATTGTTTTAAAATCGGGATTTTTCACAACCGGTTTTAATTGCAAATTACTAATCTCGAGTTTCCGGTTAAAACTTTGAATAGAGATGTGGTCGACATTTATTTTATGCAGGTTGTCGGCAAGTTTCATTTGGTAGTCGGCAAATTGCAAATCGAAATGATTGGCGTAAAAAAACTTATCGGTTTGTTGCATACTTGCCGAGTCGAGGGCAAAACCGGAAAGATTAAAATTAAAGCCGGTTTCGAAATAACTTTCTAACCGGTTTTTATTGAAAGTCTGAATTTTTAACCGCCCATTTTCAACATTTACAACTTCGGAATAAACCCCTTTTAAATATGCTGTTACCATCGAAAAAAGTAGTCCGGCATCGCGTTTGTCGCCAGCACGGGCAATTTCGGTGTGGTATTCTATCCGCACATCGGGATTTGAAACAGTAATATTTCGCGTTGGAATTTTACGCGTATGAAACAGCTTTTTTAAATTTACTTTATCTATTTTAAGAGCTTTACAAGTAACAAACACGCCGGTTCGACGCCGGTTCTGTTTCGGATTTATGGGCGAAATAGCAATATTTTTAAGCCCCAGCAAATTGGTTTTTGTCGAAACAAACATCGAGTCGGCACTAAATTGATGTTGGTTGTCGGTAAGTTTTAATGTGTACCCGTTTACAAACATCTCCAGCTCGTTGGCATGAAAGAGTTTATCCTTTCTTTTTGCTGAGTTCTCATTTAATTCGAACCCGTTTAAAGCCACCGTTACCATTTCAAACTGTTGCTGAAAGGTTGTTGTGTCGGGTTGGTTAAATATTTTCAGGTTGGCATTTGCAAGAATAAATGTATCAATTTTTATCTCCGAAAACTGGTTCTCTACTAACGAATAAAGGTTAAATTCATCAATATCTTCAAGTCGTATTTTTCGTTTTTTCTCTTTTTGAAAAAACTCAATTTGAGGATTTTCAAATTCAGCAAGTTGAATTTTCAAGGTGTCTTTAATAGAGAAACTGGCAAGATTTTTACTCTTAATGTGCAGTTTCGGCACCACCACATTATAGAGGTTTTTTTTGCTGTTTTTCGTTTTATAAAACAGGTGAAACCCCGATGCATTTATGTCGGTGGTTTTTAGCGAATACCTGAGTGTGTCGATGGTTAAAATGTGTAAACTGTCGCTAAGATTATTCTGAAACCTATTCATCGTAACAAAAATATCGTCACTATCGAAAAAATGCGAATTGCTAAAAACCATTACCGAATCGGTTCTGAAATTTTTAATTCCGATTGAAATTTCGCGTGCATTCGAAAACTGTCTCGAATCGGTAATAGAATGATACATTTTGTAATTTGCATCAACAAAATCAATCTCACCAACGTAAATACTTTTCACCCATTTTTTAAACAGCGGGCGCATTTCAAAAAACAGTTTATCTAAATTTTTTGCTGAATTCTTTTTTAAAATTCCTCTTCCCGAAAGGGCAAAATCAGGCTGCTTTATCGACACCAATTTACAACGAAACACTTGATGTTTAAACAATTCAAAAACTTCTATACTCGATATTTTTACCTCGGGCGAGCTAAACGAGTAGAACGTTTTATCGGGCTCCTTTTTAATTATTTCGTTCGATATTTTTGAGTCGGGTTTTAGCGAAACAGCCGAAATTGTAATAGAAACCGGATTGAACTGCAAATCAATTCTATCAAAATTGAGTTGGTAAAGACCGTTCGATTTTTCATCAACAAATCTCGAAAGGTTCTTATTGATATAGCTTTCGGCCTTAAAATAGACGAACGTACCGGCTCCTAAAACCGCAAGAAAAAGGAGAAGGAAAAACCACCCAAAGAATTTTAAAATGTATTTTTTTGCTTTTGCCATTTCAATCATCAAACATAATATAAAGATTGCTGAAAACGAAAAAGGTTGCTTCCGAACAAAAAATAGTTATCATTTAAATGGGGTAAAAACCTTGTTTTTGTTACTTTTATCTACTGAAAATAAATGAATCAAAATCTGATGAAACAAACTTTACTCATTTTCTGTCTCCTGTTTTTTATTCAATTTACTCGTGCGCAACCCATTAAAATTATGCTGGTTACCGGAGGGCACGACTTCGATACCAAAGAATTTTTTGAGCTTTTCGACGCGATGGAAAACGTGGAGTACAAACACATTGTGCAACCAGAAGCAAATGCTGTAATAGAGAAAGAACTTGCCAAGAATTTCGATGTACTGGTTTTTTACGATTTGTGGGAAACCATTTCGAAGAAAGAGAAAGCTGCATACATAAAACTTACAAAACAGGGAAAACCATTTCTGTTTTTACACCACTCCATTGCATCGTACCAAAAATGGCCGGAGTTCGAAAAAATTGTAGGCGGAAAATATTTCGAAAAAGGGGAGAATGTTCCACCTGAATTAGTATCGACCTACAACCACGACAATTGGGTGTACAGCACAGTAGAAACCTACACGCCAGTTACAAAAGGGCTGCACAACTTACGGTTTTTCGACGAAGTTTACGGGAATGTAAGAGTTGCCGACGATGTTATTCCACTTCTGAGAACACACCACCCTAAAAGTATGGAGATAATTGCCTGGGAACACAACTACAACAATTCGAAAATAATTTATATTCAGTCGGGGCACGATAAAAGAACATACGAAGACCCTGACTACAGAAAACTGTTACTTCAAGCCATCAGGTATTTAGCTGAATAGGAGAAAATAAAAACAGAAATTCCTTTTCGAATCGATGCAAAGCAATAAAAAAGATACAAAAGCAAAATTACACCCGAGAAACCGACACCGCGAGCAATACAATTTTAATGAACTTTGCCATGTCTGTCCCGAATTGTACAGGTTTGTAACAAAAAATAAGTACGGCAACGAATCGATTGATTATTTTAATCGGGCAGCAGTAAAAATGCTCAACTGCGCACTGTTAAAAAAGTTTTACAAAGTTGATTTTTGGAATATTTCCGACAACTATTTAGCACCACCTGTACCGGGGCGCGCCGACTACATCCACTATTTAGCCGATTTATTAAACAAAGCGGAGAGCAGGAAAAACTACAGAGGGCTCGATATTGGCGTAGGAGCAAATTGTATCTACCCTATTATTGGAGTTGCCGAGTACGGTTGGTCGTTTGTGGGTACCGATATCGATACCGGAGCTCTTGAGTCGGCAGGAAAAATTATCGCTTCAAATTCATTTTTGGCACAAAAAACCGAGTTGCGGCTTCAGGAAAACAGGCAACATATTTTTTCAGGGATAATTAGAGAAAAAGAGCGGTTCGACTTTACCATTTGTAATCCTCCGTTCCATACATCGGCCGACGAAGCCGAAGCGGGCTCGGTACGGAAACTGCGAAACTTAAAAAAGGAAAAGGTTACCCGGGCAACGCTCAATTTCGGAGGAAAAAGCAATGAACTTTGGTGCGATGGTGGTGAAGTAAAATTTATTACCAACATGATAAAAGAGAGTAAACAGTTTTACAATTCGTGTCGGTGGTTTACCACGTTAGTTTCGAAAGAGGCAAATTTAAAAAGTTACTACAAAATATTAAAACGTGTAGAAGCCACTGAAGTAAAAACAATTCCGATGAAACAGGGAAATAAAGTCAGCCGTATTCTTGCTTGGAGTTTTAGCACCTCAGTCAACTCATAAAAAAACTCCGAATAAAATTATTCAGAGCTTTTACTATATTTTTCCCACAAAAGTTGCGTGGATTTTATTTGCTTAACTGCACGTTTACTGCCGTTGGGCCGCGCTGTCCCATTTCAACTTCGTAGGTCACCAAATTTCCCTCTTTAATATCGCCAATTACATTGTTTATATGAACGAATACATCTTGTTTAGTATCTAAATTTTTAATAAATCCAAAACCTTTCGACTCATTAAAAAACGAAACCATACCTTTTTTAATAGGATCTTCCTCAACAGCACTTCCTCTCGGAACACTCACCTCAATATCTTCAAGTTTTATTTCCTCTTTTTTCTTTCCCGGTTCCGGTGGTGCCGAAGTCAACATTCCGTTTTCATCAACATAGGCAATCATATCGTCTAAACTCGACTTTTTTTCGCCCTCTTTTCGAGCCAGCCTTTTTGCAGCTTTCTCTTTTCTTTTTTTCTCTTTTTTATTCCGAACCTCTTTTTTGTTAAATGTTTCTTGTGATCTACCCATAGATGATTATTGCAATTTTAATTAATTTCCACAAAGATAAGTTATATTTTTGAATTCTTGAGAAATATACCAATTATCATATAATCCCGATTAGCAGGAAACTATCGTTTAC
>WGCT01000553.1 GCA_015493625.1 Draconibacterium sp.
ATACTGGATTATATTTTTTAGATATTTTGTTTGTTTTTACGAAATAGAGTAGCAAAGAATTTACTTAATATTGAAAAGGGGACAAAAAATACTTAATGGCTTTCGTAAAACAAAGTTAATTCGGTTTTGTGACATGCTTTTAAAAAGATACTATTCGAGGTTATCTTGTTGTTTTAAGTTATGCTTGCTGTCGCAATTGCTTAAAATCTGGTAATATTGTCATACATATTGTATTAATTAAGATTTGGCATAATTCTTATAAAAGTAAATCGATTGTTTTTTTAGCCTGTACAATTAATTACATTTGTAGCGGTTTTATTTTATTGAAAAATTACATAACGAAATGGCATTTATCACCAAAGTTCTTGGGAAAATTCTGGGAAATAAATCGGAAAGAGATATTAAAATAATTGCTCCGATAGTTGAGAATATTAAGACTGAATATGATCGAATCTCAAAACTGTCGAATGATGGATTACGTGAAGAGTCGGACAGATTAAAAAAGATTATCGATGAGCGGATTAAGCCCGAAGAAGACGAAATAGTACAGCTGAAAAAAGATATTGAGGTTGCCGAGATTCAGGAAACCGAAAAACTCTACGAAAAAATTGATAAGCTGGAAGAGAAGATTAATGAAAAAATTGAGGAGGTATTAAATGAAATTCTTCCGGCGGCTTTTGCATTGGTAAAAGAGACAGCAAAGCGTTTTTTCGATAATGAAGAGATTGAAGTTACTGCCAACGATTTCGATCGCGATTTGGCAGCGTCGCGCAATAGTATATTAATAAAAGGCGATAAAGCAATTTGGAAAAACCGTTGGATTGCCGGAGGTAACGAAATTGTCTGGAACATGGTTCATTACGATGTTCAGCTTATTGGCGGGGTAGTTTTGCATCAGGGGAATATTGCCGAGATGGCTACAGGTGAGGGGAAAACACTGGTAGCTACACTTCCCGTATTTTTAAATGCTCTGGCACGAAGAGGCGTTCATATTGTTACCGTAAACGATTATCTGTCGAAACGCGACTCGGAGTGGATGGGGCCAATTTACGAATTCCACGGGTTATCGGTCGATTGTATCGATAAGCATCAGCCCAACTCCGAAAGCAGGAGAAAAGCATATAACGCCGATATTACTTTTGGTACAAATAACGAATTTGGATTCGACTATTTGCGCGACAATATGGCTATTAATCCCGAAGATTTGGTGCAGCGTAAACACCACTACGCAATTGTCGATGAGGTTGACTCGGTTTTGGTCGACGATGCGCGTACTCCGCTTATTATTTCAGGGCCTGTTCCAAAGGGCGACGACCAGCAGTTTGAAGAGTTGAAAGGATATGTTGAGCGATTGTACAATGTGCAGCGCGACCTAGTAAATCATATTTTTATCGATGCCAAAAAACTTCTTACAAAAGAAAATGCCACTTCCGACGAAAGAAAAGAGGGCGGTCTGTTGTTGCTTCGGGCTCATAAAGGGTTACCCAAAAGTAAATCGATTATAAAATTTTTAAGCGAGGAGGGAATGCGTGCAATTCTTCAGAAAACGGAGAATTTTTACATGCAGGAGAACAGCAAAAATATGCATATTGTTACCGACCCGCTCTACTTTATTATCGACGAAAAGCAAAATTCGGTTGAATTAACCGACAAAGGTATCGATTTAATTTCGCAAGGATTCGACGACCCCGATTTTTTTGTTCTTCCCGATATGGGAGTCAAAATAGCCGATTTAGAGAATTCGGGCCTTGCCCCCGATAAATTGCAAGAAGAGAAAGATAAATTGTTGCTCGATTATTCAGTTAAATCGGAACGCGTTCATACCATAAATCAATTGTTTAAAGCATACACCATGTTCGAAAAAGATGTGGAGTATGTGGTTATCGACAATAAAGTTAAAATTGTTGACGAGCAAACCGGACGTATTATGGAGGGACGACGTTATTCCGACGGGCTGCATCAGGCAATTGAGGCAAAAGAGCATGTTACGGTCGAGGCGGCAACGCAAACCTTTGCAACAATTACGCTTCAGAATTACTTCAGAATGTACCATAAACTTGCCGGTATGACAGGTACTGCCGAAACCGAAGCAGGAGAATTGTGGGACATCTATAAATTGGAAGTTGTAGTTATTCCTACCAACCGCCCCATTATTCGCGACGACCGCGAAGATCTGGTTTATAAAACCAAACGCGAAAAATACAATGCCGTAATCGACGAGATTGTTGCTCTGAATAAGGCAAAACGTCCGGTGCTGGTGGGTACTACATCGGTCGAGATTTCGGAGTTGCTCAGCAGAATGTTGAAAAGAAAAGGCATAAAGCATAATGTTTTAAATGCGAAACTTCATGCCCGCGAGGCTGAAATTGTTGCCGAAGCCGGATCGGCAGGAACTGTAACTATTGCAACAAACATGGCCGGTAGGGGAACCGATATAAAACTTTCTGATGAAGTTAGAAAAGCTGGTGGACTGGCAATTATTGGTACCGAACGACACGATTCGCGTCGCGTTGACCGGCAGTTGCGTGGCCGGGCAGGACGGCAGGGCGATCCCGGGTCGTCGCAGTTTTATGTTTCGCTCGAAGATAACTTAATGCGTCTTTTCGGCTCCGACAGAATTACCGGAATTATGGATAAACTCGGACTGAAAGAGGGAGAGGTAATTCAACACTCTATGATTTCGAAATCGATTGAGCGTGCACAAAGAAAGGTGGAAGAGAATAACTTCGGAATACGGAAACGATTACTCGAATACGACGACGTTATGAACTCGCAGCGTGAAGTGGTGTACAAAAAACGAAAACACGCTCTGTTTGGAGAACGTTTGGAGGTCGATATTCTGAATATGATGTACGACTCGGTGGAAGAGTTGGTTAACACTTATCATGGTTCCGACATGTTCGAAGAGTTTAATATGGAACTGATACGTTTACTGTCGGTGGGCTCACCAATTTCCGAAGAGGATTTTAAACAGCTGAAAGCTAATGAAATCTCGGAGCGTATTTACGAAAAAATGATTAACGCTTACAAACGGAAGGTTGAAACTATTTCGAAGCAGGCTTTCCCTGTAATTAAAAACGTTTACGAAACAAAAAAAGAGATTTATAAAAACATTGTTGTTCCAATTACCGACGGGAAAAAGGTCTTTCAGATTGTTTGTAACCTTGAGAAAGCTTACGAGAATAGTGGGAAAGAACTTTTGAAATCGTATCAAAAGCAAATTGTATTAAATACAATCGACGAAGCGTGGAAAGAGCAGCTTCGTGAGATGGACGATTTGAAGCAGTCGGTACAAAATGCTTCATACGAGCAAAAAGACCCACTTCTAATCTATAAATTAGAGTCATTCAACTTGTTTAAAGTATTGGTTGCACAAGTAAATAAAGACGTGGTTTCTACGCTAATGAAAGGGCAAATTCCTATTCAAAATCCGGAACAGGTACGAGAAGCTCATTCAATAAAACGAATGGATATGAGCCGCTATAAAACGCAGAAATCGGAACTCCCCGGTGCAGAAAATGCAATGGAAGGGGCAAACTCCGAAACTCAGGAGCGCTCTAAACCTCAGCCGGTAACTGTAGAGAAAAAAGTTGGCCGCAACGATCCTTGTCCGTGTGGAAGTGGTAAAAAATATAAACATTGCCATGGAAGAGCAGGCGCATAGCTTTTACAAATTTTAGAAAATAGATTATGTTTGAACTACTTGGTTTTATTCATTGGAATGTAAATCCCGAAATATTTCATCTGGGGCCAATTTCAGTGCGGTGGTACGGGTTGCTTTTTGCTACAGGATTTTTGCTCGGTTATTATATTGCCGAACGGATGTTAAAATCGGAAAATGTTGATCCGAAATGGATAGAAAGTCTCTTCTTTTATATGATAATTGCTACAATTATTGGTGCCCGGCTTGGCCATGTTTTATTTTATGGCTGGGACTACTATTCACAAAATCCCGGAGAGATAATAAAAGTTTGGCATGGTGGTTTGGCAAGTCATGGCGGAGCAATGGGAATTCTTGTTGCTCTGTATATTCACTCTAAGGTAGTTACCAAACGTTCTATGTTGTGGTCGCTCGACCGGGTGGTTGTGCCAACAGCACTGGTGGCTGCCTTTATTCGTACCGGAAACCTGATGAACTCGGAAATTTATGGCATACAAACAAAAGTTCCGTGGGGAGTTATTTTCGAACGAAATGGCGAAATTGTACCCAAACATCCTACTCAGGTTTACGAAGCTTTGGCTTACCTGCTTGCTTTTGGAGTAATGATGTATCTGTATTGGCGAACCAATGCAAAAAATAAACCCGGACTTCTTCTTGGCTCTTTCTTTATTATGATTTTTGGTTTTCGCTTTTTTGTAGAATTTATTAAGCAAAACCAGGAAGCTTTTGAAGCAGGAATGACCTTGAATATGGGACAATGGCTGAGTATTCCGTTTGTTTTGGGAGGAATATTTTTAGTGGTGAGAGCCATTAAAAGACCGGAGAAAATATATAAGAATAAGATACCAAATCAGAAAAAATAATATTGCTCTAATTTTAAATTGATAATTATTAAACAATAGAATATGTTGAAAATAGGAA
>WGCT01000554.1 GCA_015493625.1 Draconibacterium sp.
ATTATTGAGCATAGCAATATACATATTAAGATTTTTTATTTGGTATAATAAAATTTGCTAATTTTGGGCAATGAAAGTTTTGGATAATATAAAACGCATTAGAAAATCTAAAGGGTTAAGTCAGGAATATGTTGCAGGAATGATTCATATTCATACAATTAATTATGGCAAAATAGAAAATGGCATAACAGCTCTAACTATTGAACGTCTTTACAAAATTGCGGACATATTAAATGTGAGTGCTTCTGAACTTTTAGGCGAAGATTCTGAAATTATAAATGAAAATAACGAACTGAAGGCAGAAATAGAATCATTAAAAATAGCACATACATTAGTTGAGCATGATAGAAATAAGGTTGAAATGGCTGTTGAAAACTGGGAAGAGTTAAAAAATTTAAGGAGCTTAACTTCGGCATTTGAATATCTGGATTACACTAATCATATTGCTTTTATTAAGAACAATCCAAAATATTTCCCAAAATCGTTGGAGGCAGGGCATATTCAGGTCAAGGAGTTTGAAAGGTTCTTTTTTAGTGTTGGAAAAAATCTGGCATTTACTATCATTAAAAGATATATTGATATTGATAAATTTGAGCAAAGTGACTTAATTATTGAGGAGTCGAAAGTAAGTGGCTTATCTGTCGAGAAAATTATTTCAAACATTAAAGAACTCCAAAAAAGTTAGTTTAAATAATATTCAACCATAGTCTGTTCAGACTATGGTTGCCGCAATAATTATTTTTACTAATTGTCCCTAAATCATACAGATTGCGCAAAAATAATATACGGTACTAAACTGTTTTTCTAAATATTCCCTTAATAATCTGAGGGAAAATGTTGCTGTTTTTTACATTTTCTCTTTAAAAATTATTTAAATGCCCGCCATACGGGCGTTTGCGTGGTTATTTAACTTTTTCTTTAGGTGGTTTTGCCGTTGTTTAGTGTCGTTTTTTCTTTGCCAAGCAATTTATTGAGTTTTGTAATTGTTACTAAACTGTACAGATTCCGCAAAAATAGGGTAGTTGTTCTACATTTTCCCTCAATAATCTGAGGGAAAATGTTGCTGTTTTTTACATTTTCTCTCGGAAAAATATTTAAATGCCCGCCATTCGGGCGTTTGCGCGGTTATTAAAATGTTTTGAAACTGTCCCCAGGTTGTACAGATTCCGCAGAAACTGTTTTTCGGAAACTGTCCCTAAATCATACAGATTCTGCATAAAAAAATAATAGAATGATATAATATTTTCGACACGGCAATATATAATAGGAATATTCCTATTTTCATGGTTTTTTAAAAGAGCAAAGTTATGGCAAACGAAGTAATAGTAAGGATTGGAAAAACAGCCAACAACTATGCGGCTGTGGTTGAAAGGTTGGACGGTTTTATTTGTACTGCCAACACATTCGAAGAGCTTAAAAAGGAGGTAGAAGCAGGTATTGTTTTTCATATTGAAGGGTTAAAACTGGATGGGGATGAAGTTCCGGCCATATTTAAAGCTCCGTATAACTTAATTTATAAATGGAGTATTGAGAGTTTGCTTTGGTACTACAAAGGAGTTTTAACACTCTCGGCCCTGGAACGGATAACCGGGATTAACCAAACACAACTGGGGCACTATGCCGCCGGGCGTTCTGTTCCACGTAAAAAGCAGGTCGAAAAAATTGAGCGGTCGCTCCATCGGCTGGGCAACGAGCTGAGTTCCGTTTCGTTTTAATGGTTACTAATTGTCCCTAAATCGTACAGATTGCGCAAAACTATTTATAGTGGTTATTTAAACAGGTCGGAATGGGATCCGGTTCTAACGAGTGTAATTTCGTTTGATGTTTTGTTTTCGAGCCAGACTAAAAGCAGGTCGGGTAAAATATGGCATTCGAAATGTTTTGCATAATTACCTTTTAGTTTGTGGGGTTTATGTTTTCTGTTAATACCACCAAACCCAGTTTCAGAAAGTTCTTTTATAAAAGAGCGTAACAATTCAAAATCGGTAGATGAACGTTTTTTGATAACCTTCAGG
>WGCT01000555.1 GCA_015493625.1 Draconibacterium sp.
AAATAAAACATTGGGATCGCACGAGCAAATTAATCGCATCAGACTGGTATGCGAAGAGTGGACACCTGCTACGGGTGAACTTTCGCCAACATTAAAGCTGCGCAGAAACGCTGTTGCTGTTAAATACCAGCATTTAATCGATGACATTTATTCGGTGGGATAAAGTTAAACCTGAAACTCCCCGGGAGTTCTCTTCACGATATATATCGGGGCTGAGTTGTTTTCGCTATTATTTTATTTGCCTACGCCAACATGTTCGTTATACACCCTTTTTAGCCAAGGCAGTAAACTAACAATTAACAAAAAAGCTGCAAATGTTAAAATGGCGTTTGTTAAGAAATAGTTCGATTTTTTATCGAACAAGTCCCACATTCCCGATAATACTCCCGAGAGTTTATTTCCAATTGCAGTCGATAAAAACCACCCTCCCATCATAAGTGCAGCAATTCGTTTTGGCGCAAGTTTCGAAACCAGCGACAGTCCCATCGGACTTAAGCAGAGTTCGCCAATAGTAATTACACCATAAACGCCAAACAACCAGGCCACCGATGCTTTGTCGAGACCGTTGCCCGAAGCAATTGCAGCAGCAACCATAATCAGCCACGAAATTGCCGAGATAAACATTCCCCAGGCAATTTTTCCGGGGGTTGAGGGCTCTTTTTTCCGCCTTCCGAGAAAACTAAAAAAGGCAACAACCAAAGGTGTTAGTACAATTACAAAGAACGGATTTATTGAAGCCTGCAATTCGGTTGGCCACAAATTTACTTTTCCGTACTTGGCTGCCAATTCGGGCTTTATTTGTGCCCACTCTTCATCGGTAATATCGTCGGGTTTTCCATCCAGATTTCCGGCCGGCAACTCTTTTGTATAATTATCGAAATAGTAACTGCTTTTAATTTCCGACCCATGATTTTCGCCGTGCAACCCCACTATTTTTTGTTCGCGCGGAACGGTTGAAGCTTCTTCGGCTTTGGCAATACGGTTAATCACTTTCTCCATTTTAGGTCCCAGTTCGCGATTGGTATTGTTTTTTGCCCAGTAAGTTAGTGCCGACCCGTTTTGGTGAAATACTGCCCAGAAAATTATGACAACACCAAAAATTGAAAGCAGTGCCGCAATGGGTGCTTTTTCCTCTTTTGCCGCCGACCGCCAGGTATTAAAGAAAAAAATCAGAACCGGAATTGTAAAGAAAATAAAAGCGTCATTCGAGTCGGACCCAAAAATGTTACCAGGAATAAACCAACCAATTATTGCCGCTGTAAATGCAGGGATTAAGAGCACCGAGAACATTCTTCCAATCGGTTGGTCGCCTTCGCGTTTTGGCGAAATTTTATCGGCCTCTTTTATTTCGGGGAACTTAAATGTGCCAAAAGCAAACCAAACAACTCCTATTAGCATTCCTATACCGGCAGCACTAAACGCCCAACCCCACCCGTAAGTAAGTCGTAACCAAGCCGCAACAAAATTACAAACAAACGCGCCAAAATTTATTCCCATATAAAAAATATTATACCCCGAATCTTTCAGGTGTTCATACTCCGGTTTTTCGTATAATTTCCCTAACAGCACCGAAACATTTGGTTTAAACAGCCCGTTTCCTAAAATTATCAGTAGCAACGAGAGGTAAAATGCCAGCATACTATTGGGTATGGAAAGCCCAATGTACCCGGCCGCCATAAGCACACCGCCAATGTATATCGATTTGCGGTATCCCAAAACCCTGTCGGCAAGTAACCCGCCAATAAACGGGGTTAAATAAACCAATGCCAGAAATGTTCCGTAAATGTCGGCTGCTTCCATGTTGCTCATCCCTTTCCCGGCAAATTTTGCCGTTTCGGGCGCAATCATATACAACGTAAAAATTCCTAACATCAGGTAATACCCGAAACGTTCCCACATTTCAGTAAAAAATAAAATCATCAATCCTTTAGGATGTGCTTTTAGCATAATGTATAATTTTCGTTAACCACTAAATCTCGTTTCATTTTTGGGTTAACAAATATAGAAATCTTTTGCTCTTTGCCAATTTTAACGCGGCTGATTCAGTGTAACATCCATATATACTCAACCCAAATAGATTGAGTTTTTTTTAATAAGACTCGAATTTAAAATAAAAAGTGCCCGTAATTTTACATATTAATAAGATAGTTTAAATTCGTTGCCTGAAACGGGTATTTAAAAAAGAGACAATGCATCTCAAAAAAACAGGATTTTCATTATTATTTGTTTTACTGGCGTTAATCGGGTTTACTCAAAACGATACGATTTATACCGAAGCAGGCATTATGTTGGTTGGCGAAATAAAATCGTTAAACAGAAATGTATTGACCTTAGATGCCGATTATGCCGATTCTGATTTTAAAATAAAATGGGATGAAGTTGTTGGCGTTTCGTCGAATAGTTTATTAAAAATATACACAAAAAAAGGAGGCAGATATAATGGTTACCTCGCCTATTCCGATAGTAGTGAACGCATAATATCGGTACAATCTATACCCAATAACGGAGCAGTAGCATTATCGGATATTGTTGAAATCTCTCCGTTGTATGAGAAATTTCTAAAGAGAATAGAAATTTTGATTGATGCGGGGTTGTCGTTTTCGAAGGCAAATAACTTAAAACAAATTACAACCAATAGTAGGCTTGTGTATAAAGCCAATAAATGGAAAAGCGACATAAGCTTTACAAGTGTTTTTACCGATCAGGACGAAATTGACAAAACAAGCAGAACCGAAGGAAAAGTAAATTTCTCGTACGATGTGTTTGGAAAGGCATATGCTTTTGTTGGTATGGATTTATTAAAAAACAGCGAACAGAAGTTAGACCTGCGAACCACATCGAAAGTGGGTGTTGGTTATTATTTTGTAAGAACAAACGGTATGTTTCTTCAAACAGGAGTTGGTATTGCAAATGCAAACGAAAAATACGAAGGAGAGCAGCAGTCGGAGAAGAATAGTTTTGAAGGATTGGGATCGGTAGAGTTCAATGCTTTCAATATTGGCGATTTCTCTTTCCGAACAAAGATTTCTATCTTCCCAAGTTTCTCGCATGCAGGCAGAATTAGGGTAAATGGCGATGCATCGTTAAAGTGGGATCTGCCTTTCGATTTTTATATAAAAGCCAGTTACACACACGATTTCGACAGTAAACCTCTCGCCGAAGGTGTTCCTAAAAACGACTACGTTTTCCAAACCAGTATTGGGTGGGAGTTTAATTAACATTCATGTAATCCTTTACCATCTCAGTTTTTTATATTATTTCATTAAATATTTCCCTTTAATAATGAACAATCGTTGGAGGCAATTGTAGTTACAAATAAAAAAAAAAAATTTATTATTTGT
>WGCT01000556.1 GCA_015493625.1 Draconibacterium sp.
GATACATACCTACTCATGTTGAATACCTGATTGAAACCAATTAATTTATTTCGAATGGGATTTACAATTGGAATAACCGGTGGAATTGGCAGTGGAAAATCTACTGTTTGCAAAGTTTTCAAACTTCTTGGCGTACCTGTATTCGAAGCCGATGTTGTTGCGAAAAGCCTTATACATTCAAACCCAAAAATAAAAAAAGAATTAATTCATCTGTTTGGTTCGGGTATTTATATGAATAATGGAACCGTTAACCGAAAAAAACTTGCCCAAATAATTTTCAATGATGACATTCAGCTCGCAAAAATTAATGCACTAATTCATCCGGCAGTAAAAGAAGAGTTTCGGCGTTGGCAAAAACGGCAAACAACAAAATATGTAATTCACGAAGCTGCAGTTTTGTTCGAAAGCGGGTTGTATAAACACATGGATTTTACCATTCTTGTTACGGCTCCAAAAGAAGAGAGGCTGAAGAGAGTAATGAAACGCGATAATATTTCGAAAGAGATGGTATTGAAACGAATGGAAAAACAGTGGACCGACGAACAACTACGCAAGCTGGCTAGTATTGAAATAAGAAATGACAACAGGAGTTTAATTCTCCCTAAAATAATAAAAACAGACAAACAGATAAAGCAATATGGCAAAATTTGGTAAATGGATTGGGGCCGGACTGGGCGCTTTCGCAGGCGGCCCAATTGGAGCAATTTTCGGATTTGTAGTTGGCTCGGCATTCGATGCCACTTCGCAAACAACAGCACACGGAAAACCGCACCAAAGAAGAACAACTTCGGGAGGATATGTAGCCAGTTTACTTGTACTGGCAGCAGCAGTAATGAAAGCCGACGGGAAAGTATTAAAATCGGAACTCGACTATGTGAAAAAATTCCTCGTTCACAACTTCGGAACAGCATCGGCAAACGAAGCTGTTAAAATGTTACGCGATATTTTAAAACAAACCATTCCAATAGACGATGTTAGCCAACAAATAGCACAAAACATGAACTATTCGGCACGACTTCAGCTGGTACATTTTCTGTTTGGAATTGCACAAGCCGATGGAAATATCGATAATACTGAAAAAGAATTAATTGCACGCATCTGTAACCGAATGGGAATTAGCTCGTACGATTTCGAATCCATTCAAGCCATGTTTATTCGAAATACCGATGCCGATTATAAAATACTTGGACTCAATGCTTCGGCATCAAACGACGAGATAAAAAAAGCATACCGAAAAATGGCAATGAAATATCACCCCGACAAAGTGAGTAATTTAGGCGAAGATTTTGTAAAAGCAGCAAAAGAGAAATTTCAGAAAGTAAACGAAGCGTATGAAAATATAAAGCGCGAACGAAAAATGGTATAAAACTTTTTATGAATTATTGGAATGGAAATTCTCTTCTAAAAGTGTAGTAAGTACCTCTTTCGAAATTCTACGTTTAATTTCGCCGCCCTTTGCAAACGATATTGAGCCGCGCTCTTCCGACACAATCAAACAAATTGCATCGGTAATTTCGGTTATTCCCACCGCTGCCCGGTGTCTCAATCCAAGTGCTTTATCGAGATCTTTTTGTGTTACCGGCAAAATACATCCGGCAGCCGATATTTTGTTTCCCTTAATAATTACAGCACCATCGTGCAGTGGTGTATTTTTAAAAAAAATTGTTCGAATTAACGCCGATGATATTTTTGCATTCAACTTCTCCCCGGTAATAATCTGGTCTTTTAACTCCGAGTTGCCGGCAATTACAATTAATGCGCCGGTTTTTGTTTTTGCCATCGACACGCACGCATCAACAATTGTGTCGATTTGCTGATGATCGATAACTTTATTTTTTGTTGTCCCAAATAATTTATCGAGCGACAACACCCTGTTAATCGTATAATTTGTTCCAATAAACAGCAAAAATTTTCGAATTTCGGGATGAAAAACCACAATTAACGCAATGACTCCTACCCCAATAAACTGCCCCATTATTGAGCCAAGCAATTCCATGTTCAATGCTCTCACAACCAGCCACAGCAAATAGAGCGAAAACATTCCGATAACGATATTAAATGCTACCGTACCTTTTATCAGCCGGTAAACCTGATAGAGCAAAATAGCGACCAGAATAATGTCGAGAATATCGAGAAATCGTATTGTAATAAATGCAAGCATTACTTTATAGTTGCCTTAATTTCAGAAAAAATAGTTACCGTTTCAACCGCCTCTTTTACATCGTGAACGCGCAAAATATCTGCCCCCCCCATTAAAGCAAGTGTATTTGCAACAGTTGTTCCATTAAGAGCTTCTTCGGGGCTGTTTCCCAACGCCTTCCAAATCATCGACTTACGACTGACTCCCACTAGCATTGGAAGCTGAAACACTTTAAATGAATCTAACCTGTTTAGCAAATCGTAATTATGATTCATGGTTTTACCAAATCCGAAACCGGGGTCGATAATAATATCTAACACGCCAAATTTTGTCAATCGTTTAACTCTTTCGCTTAAATAGGTCGAAATATCTTTAATAATATCGTCGTATTGTGGATTCTCCTGCATCTCTTTTGGAGTTCCCTGAATATGCGACAAAATATAGGGAACCCTCATTTTCCCAATTGTTTCAAACATTTTCGAGTCTAACGAACCACCCGAAATATCGTTAACAATTATGGGGCCTATTTCGTCGATAACACGCACAGCCACCCACGACCGAAAGGTATCGATAGAAATTGGAATATCGGGAAAACTGTTTCTGATGGCCTGAACAGCAGGCAACAACCGGCTCAGCTCAATTTTAGTAGAAACAACTGCCGCTCCCGGGCGAGTTGAAACCGCCCCAATATCAAGAATACCGGCACCGTCGTTAATCATCTTCTCAACAGAAGAGAGAAGCACCTTCTCATCTTCCATTTTCCCTCCATCGTAAAACGAATCGGGAGTAACATTTACAATGCCCATAACAATTGGCACAGTAAAATCGATAAGTTTACCACCAACGTTAATTGTATTTTTTCTTTTGAGGAATTTACCTGCCGATTGTGTAATCAACATGTGTATTTCAATTTTTAGTTTAAACAATATGACAAACACAAATGTAATGAAAACCTGTTAATATACTCAAACAAATAGCTTTTTGTCCCGAGGCACACCGAGATTATGCTTGTTCTTTTTACCACTTCATCGAAAAACATAGTAATAACCGAGCTCAATAAAAATTATTATTTTTTTCTAAAATCAATAGTTGTTCAATCACAAAACCTGTCAAAAAAGATTAATTTAGCAAAATTAGAAAAACAGATTCTTGATTAAGACATTTTCAATGCAATGGATAAAACAAATAAACAGTACGACAAAGTAATTGAAATTTGCAGAACTATTTTTTCGAAAAAAATGAGCGATTACGGAACTGCCTGGCGAATTTTACGTCCTGTTTCGGTAACCGACCAAATTTTTATTAAAGCAAACCGAATTCGACAAATTGAAGAAACCGGTATAAATAAAGTTGACGAAGGAATACGACCGGAATTTATAGGAATTATTAATTATTCAATTATGGGTTTAATTCAGCTCGAATTAAAACCGTCGGAAAAGGAGTTAGCCGAGGAAAAAACACTTGAGCTGTACGACAAATATTTCAATTTAGCCAAAAAATTAATGATGGATAAAAACCACGATTATGGCGAAGCATGGCGAAGCATGCGAATTAGTTCGTACACCGATTTAATTCTGATGAAACTAAAACGGACAAAACAGATTGAAGACAACAACGGGCAAACATTAATTTCGGAAGGAATTGATGCAAACTATATGGACATTATAAATTACGCTGTTTTTGCAATGATAAAAATTGAGTTCGAAGAGGAATAAAATTGCATTGAAACATTACAACTACGACCATTTTATATGTTAAAATTTTCATACCACATTTCGCGTATACTTTTCGGCATTACTTTTATTTTTTCGGGTTTTGTAAAGGGGATAGACCCGTGGGGCTCGTCGTATAAATTTACCGACTATTTTAATGTTATTGGGTTAGACTGGTTGCTGTGGGCAGCTTTTCCACTTGGCGTTTTAATGGCTTTTACCGAATTCAGTATTGGAGTTGCTTTTCTATTCAACTTTAAAATTCGCTTTTTCTCGTGGCTCGGATTACTGTTTATGGCTTTCTTTTTACCGCTCACACTCTGGATTGCACTCAAAAATCCGGTAACTGACTGCGGATGTTTTGGCGATGCACTCGTCATTTCGAATTGGGACACTTTTTACAAAAACATTCTCCTCATCGCTTTTGCAATTGTTGTTTTTGCAAACAGAAACAAAAAGGTTACACAGAGCAAAACAAACTATCCGTTAATTCTAAGTTTAACAGCTGGAATTGTCTATTTCGGAGTGGTTTTCTATTCATACAATCACCTGCCAATATTCGATTTTCGCCCCTATAAAATTGGGGTAAATATTCCTGATGCAATGTCGACTCCCGACGATGCGCCAAAAGAGATTTATAAAAATATATTTTACTACAAGAACAAGAAAAACGGTGAGATAAAGAAATTTACAGAAAAAAATTACCCTTGGAAAGATACGCTTAACTGGGAATACAGCGATATGAAATCGGTACTAATACAAAAAGGTTACGAACCGCCAATTCACGATTTACAAATTGAAAGTGCCGACGGAGAAAACCTTATCGACTTTTTTATTTACGACAAGAATTATGTATTTATTTTGGTTGCCAAAAATCTCGACGAATCGAATACAAAATCACAGAAAAAAATAAATACGCTGGCAAATTGGGCTCTCGACAACGAAATATCATTTATCTGCCTAACCTCGAGCGATTTAGAAAGTGCAGCTGTTTATGCCGAAGAGAACGATGTTCCCTACGAGTTTTTTAATTGCGACGAAATTACATTAAAAACAATGATTCGGTCGAACCCGGGATTGTTGGTAATAAAAGCCGGCACTGTTTTGGCCAAGTGGCACTACAACGACATTCCAACTCCCAACGAGTTTCAAGAGAAATTTTTGAAATAATTTTTCATCTCTTCTCTCACATTCTAGTCTAAAATCGAATCAGCTAATTTCGATATTAAATTGCTATTAATTGTTCAGTAGCTCATAAAACGAATCGGTTTATTCCCATTTTCCCTATTATTTTTGTATTTCTATTAATGAAGTTGTAATAAATTAAAATTCAATACTATGAGACAAAAAATAGTTGCAGGAAACTGGAAATGCAATACAAATTTGCAAGAAGGAGTTGAGTTGGCAAAAGCCGTTGACACACTGGTTGCCAACGAAGGTGCCGACGATGTGGTGGTGGTTTTGGGAACACCCTTTACACACATTACAAAAGTAGTTGAAACAGTAAATACCGACAGAATTGGTGTTGCCGCTCAAAACTGTGCAGCCGAAGCAAAAGGCGCATACACAGGCGAAGTTTCGGCCGAAATGGTAAAATCGACAGGTGCCGAATATGTTATTCTTGGTCACTCGGAGCGCCGCGAATACTACGGAGAAACCAGTGAAACACTAAATAAAAAAGTAGCACTGGCTTTAGAAAACAAATTAACGCCAATTTACTGTTGCGGCGAAGCACTCGAAATTCGCGAAGCAGGAACACAAAACGAATTTGTAAAAAAACAACTTGACGAAACTATCTTTCAACTGTCTGCCGACGATTTCAAAAAAATTGTAATCGCATACGAACCAATTTGGGCTATTGGCACAGGAGTTACTGCTTCATCGGATCAAGCGCAGGAAATACATGCATTTATACGCTCGGCAATTGCCGAAAAATTTGGTAACGAGGTTGCCGAAGAAACTTCAATTCTTTACGGCGGAAGCTGTAAACCAACCAACGCAAAAGAACTGTTTGCCAACAAGGATGTTGACGGTGGTTTAATTGGTGGAGCGGCCTTAAAAGCCGAAGACTTTATTGGAATTATTAATGGATTCTAAAAAAATAACCAAGGGCTAAAAGCCATAAATATTTTATTTTAAAAAGCCATTCATTCGTTTTGCAACGACTGACTGGCTTTTTTTGTACTACACTTTTTACTTTACATAAGTTTACTCAAATACTTAAAAAATTAATCTCTAAAAATCTATTATTTCAGGAAAAACATTTGTATTTTGAACAATTATTTTTCGAACTAAAAACTAAATTAAATGAAAAATCTGTCTCTACAATTTGTCTTACTCGTATTTTTTGCACTTACCGGGTGTAATTCACAAACAAAATCGAAAGAAGTTGCCTCGTACAAATACAACGAAAAGAAAGTTGAAATGAGTGCAGAGTTCAGGAAATTAGTTCCCGAATGGGTAAAAGTTGGGAAAATATGTTATGGTTTGGTTATACAGGTCGATGGTAATGGGAAAGAAATTAAGGGGAAACCGGTAAAAGCTAAAGTTGTACAAATTAAAAGAAATGCCATAATTATGAAAGCTCTTGAAAGAGTAAGTTTGGTAGAAGTTGAAAGCTGTACTAAAATGGGACTTTCGCGTGGAGATACATGGGAAGAAAAAGATGGAGACCTCTTTTTAACAAAACAAGATGCAATAAATGCGCTAAAAGCAAAAAATATATTCAAGAACGATGACAAAGTTACGGTCAATTAAAAAAAGACTTTCCAATCTGAATTAAACATCAACCAGTTATAAAACAGGCATTTGAAAAAGCAAAAAAAAACGAATGAAACTATTTGACAAAACAACAAACTGGCCACGTTACATTATTCAGTGGGGAGTTATACTTTTTATATTAATTCTCTTTTTTTATCCTCAACTATTCAGCATTGCCACACCCGATTTCGAAGCATATTGCCCGTTTGGCGGAATGCAGGCACTGGGAAGTTATTTGCTTAGTCAGGCACTTTCGTGTACCATGACCAGTGCACAAATTGTAATGGGTGTTGTCCTTTTTATAGGCGTATTACTTTTTAGCAAACTTTTTTGCTCGTTTATTTGCCCCATTGGAACTGTAAGCGAGTGGTTAGGTACTATCGGCGATAAATTCAATATACGTTATACAATAAAAGGAGTTGCCGACAAAGCACTGCGTTCGCTAAAATACATTCTACTTTTTATAACCGTCTATTACACACTGCAATCGAACGAACTATTTTGTAAAAAATTCGACCCATATTATGCGCTTGCCTCAGGATTCGATACCGACGTGGTGCTTCTTTACGCAATTATTTCTATTGCCGTTGCAATTCTCGGCTCAATATTCATCCGCCTTTTCTGGTGTAAATATTTATGCCCGCTGGGTGCTATTTCCAATATTTTCAAATTCTCGGTTTTCTTTGTAGCAACTCTCGGCATCTATTTAATACTGCTGAGTTTTGGAGTTGAAATTAGTTATGTTTGGCCGCTCGCTATTGCAAGTGCAGGAGGATATATTATTGAACTGATGGGGCAAAAAAGCCGCTTCTTCCCCATTGCAAAAATTACGCGCAGCACAACTTCGTGCACCGACTGCCAGCTTTGTACAATAAATTGTCCGCAGGGAATAGATGTAGCAGCCGTTGAAACGGTAAAAGATGTTGACTGTAATTTATGCGGCGACTGCCTGACTGCCTGCCCGGTAAATAACACCCTCACCATAAACAAAAAGAAAAGTCCGAAATGGCTGCCTGTTGTTGCACTCGTTGTTTTGGCAACGGTTGGAATTATACTGGGCAATGTATGGGAAGTTCCAACCATCGACCTAAAATGGGGCGAAACAGAGGAGATTGCCAACGCAAGAGTGTTTTCTCAATCGGGGTTAAAAAACATAAAATGTTACGGCAGTTCAATGGCTTTTGCCAATAAGATGAAAACCGTTGATGGCGTTTACGGAGTGGCTACTTTTGTAAAACACCACCGGGTAAAACTCTATTACGATACCGAAAAGTTAAACGAGGAGAAAATTCAGGAACTGCTTTTCACCCCACAAAAAGCACCAATAAAAGCATTGAAAAAAGGAATACAAACCGTTTACGGAGTTTCTGTAAAACTCGAGAACTTTTTCGACAGTTACGACTTTTACTACCTCAACACTTTACTCCGACAAGAGACAAATGCCGTTGGAATGCTTTCGGAATATGCCTGCCCGGTAATTGTAAAAATATATTTCCCTTCAGAAATAAAAGACAAAGACAAACTCATTTCAATTCTCGAATCGGAAACACTTACTTACAAAATAAAAGATAACGAAACTACAGTCGATTTGAACTATAAAGTTGCCGAAAAACCCGACTATTTTACCATCTCGCGAAAAGAGTACATTGCGCTGCTTTTCACTCCCTACCAAAAATCATTTAACCATAAAAGCAACTATTCCGACGATGTAATTAAAGACTATGTTTTTACACTGGGCAAAAACAGTAAATTGAGGAAACGTTTTTCGTACCTCGTTAGCCACCTTTCGAACGACGACGGAATTGTTGAATTTAAAACACTGCTCGACACAAATTACAACGAAATTGCAACCATCTCTTACGTTGATACAATAACAAGTTTAGAAAATATAAAAAACGAAATATTGAGCGACACATTAACAATAACATTCTCAAACGGACAAAAGAAAAAAGTAAAAAACATGTTCGATTTTAAGGAAGCTGTAAAACGTGAAAAAAATAATTATACTAATCAATAAAAAACAGGCGTATGAAAAACTTTACTTTTTTAATGATTTTTAGTCTGCTTGCAACTTTTGTAACAGCACAAACTCCCGTTTTCGACTGGCAGGAAACGGAGTTAAGCGATGGGAACATACTCCAAAAAATGACAGTTAACGGCGATATAGGCATTATTGCCGGTTATGGAAATTCATTACTAAAATCTACAAATCTGGGAGATACCTGGGATACACTTAACTATGCTTTACCTCATCCAAACTTAATGGATATAAGCGTTAAAGGACAAGTTGGATACATTGTAGCAGGCCGAAAGAAAATGTACGATGCCAAACCAGACGTTTTTGCAAGTGGGGTAATTTTAAAAACCGGCGATGGAGGTGCAAATTGGGTAACGCTTGTTAACGCAACTTTTGGAACAGACGACAACCCTGCACTAAGTCCGAGTGCCACCTTAAGTTGCGGCCTCGATTTTCAGTCGGTTGAAACGGTTAACGACTCGATTGCATTTTGTGCCCTCCGATGGTTTGAATATACAACCGGCGGGTATATTAATCATTCGGGCGTATTTAAAACTGTTGACGGTGGAATTAACTGGATAAATGTAAGTGGAGATTTAAATGGCAGTACGATTACAACAATTGCTTTTAATGGCGATTCCGGTTTTGTTGGCGGACTAAAAATGCTTTACAAAGCATCGGCCACAAGCGATACTTTAATTGATGTTTTTGCAACTATGCCCGGCGATGGTACAGACTATATAAGCGACATAACAATTATCGACAACAACGAAATGTATCTGATAACCGTGGCCGACAGTATTTATTTCTCGAATGATGGCGGAACAACTTTCGATAAATTCGGTACGGTAAAAGGAGGTTGGGATATTATTAAAGTAAACGACTCGACACTTGTAGTTGGCGGAAGCAAAAACAAATCCATCATCTCTACTGATAATGGTCAAACCTGGAAATCGTTAGAATTAGCCACTTCAATTTGGGAAATTGCCGGAGTTGTAAACGATTCTATTAATATGTTGGCCAAAGGTGCAATTTACAAGTGCGCAGTTACCGACTTAGTTTCGGGAAACTACAATTGGGTGATACAAACACTAGGTTCAAGTAATCTGCAAAAAGCGTTTATTGCCGACGATAATAATATTACAATTGTTGGCAACGATGCAAGTTTCTTTAAGTCAAGCAATGCCGGACTAACCTGGAATTCGGCACCTCTTCCTGAAAATGAGATTCTAAATGCTATTGAAGATGAAATTGATATTTGTGATTTAAGTAATGTTGGCGACGAAGCATACATCTGCTTTCACCGGTTTAAATTTGTTGACTATCCAAAAGGTTCAACCGAAGAGGATATTTATTGGCCGGGTGGAATTTTTTATACTTCAGACAATTGGGAGACAGCCAAATCAGTTGATGTAGCGAAAATTGGCAAGGCAGATGCCGACGATCCTTCTAAAAATCCAAATCACGATTCTTGTTTTGGTTTTAATCCGTCGGTTATTAAGTACCTCGGAAACAAAGTTATTTTGTTATGGGCCCGCTGGTACGAAATTCCAAAAGTTGAACATTCAAGAGTTTTTAAGACTACCGACGGAGGTAAAACCTGGTCGGTAATTTCCGACGATCTTGGAACCAATTATATACAAGTAATTGCGGCAAAAGGCGATACTGTTTTGGTTGGAGGAAAAGAGACTCTGTTAAAATCGGTAAACGCCGGAGATAATTTCACAGACCTTTATCCGGTGCTCGATGAAGGCGAGGATGATAATATGTATATAAATATGATTAGAACCGGTAATTCCAACGAGTTTTTTATTACCACTTATGCCGATAGTATTTATAGAACAACCGACGGTGGAGCCACTTTCGAAACTTTAGGTGGAGTAAAAGGAGCAAATGACATTTACAAATTCGACGATAATTCGTGGATTTTTCTGGGGAGCAGTGGTAAAAATAAACTTACAAACAACGGCGGCACAAGTTGGGACGACTGTTCTCCAGTATCTACAATCTTTGAAATTGGAGGTGTTTACGGAGATAAGTTCTATGCTCTTGCAAAAGGTAAGATTTTCACCAACCTTGTGGAGAACTTCGATATCAAAACTGCTGTTAAAGAGATTAAACTCGATAACGAATTATCGGTTCGGTACAAACCGTTTTCAATTGAAATTGTCTCTTCTGAAAATAAAATTGAGCGATGTAAAGTTTACTCGATAACCGGAAAACTGATTTCGGATGACGAGCCAAACAATCGCAATTACGAATTGCAACGGAACAATTTCAACCCGGGAATTTATATTCTCGATACAACAATTGCGGGGAAAAGACATACTAAAAAGATTGTTTTTTAATGAATTCGACCATCAATTTACGTCATTCTGAACTTGTTTCAGAATGACGTGCTTTAAAGTGTCACCCACTTGTTGTCACCTATTTTTTTGATTTGTAATAAATCTATGTTGAAAGCACTGTTAACTGTTTTTACAATTGCTCTTTTAAGCATCTGTTTTTCTTTTGCTTCAACTGCACAGCAGAAAATAACGGTGAATGGCATTGTTACCGATGCCGCAACCGGGCAACCGGTGTTGTATGCAAATGTCGCATTCCCCGAACTGGGAGTTGGAACATCGACAAACGAAAAGGGAGAATTTGTTATTCAATCGGTTCCGGCCGGCACCTATATTTTTAAAGTTACCTACATCGGGTACGAAGAGTACTCGATAAATATAACACTGAAAAAAGATGCGAATCTGAAAATCAGACTGCATAAACAGTCGCTGGGGTTGAAAGAGGTAACCGTAACTGCCGAGAACTCAAAAAGCGGTGCAACCTCATCGGAAATAAAAAGTGAGGCAATCAGTCACGTTCAGGCATCGAGTTTAAAAGATATTATGCAGCTTATTCCCGGAAATATTTCGGAGAACCCCGATTTAAGCCGTCCATCGAGAATAAGCATTCGCGAAATTACAGAAGATGTAAACAGTGCACTCGGCACAGCAATTATTGTCGACGATATTCCCGTTTCGAACGATGGAAATCTTCAAAAAAGTATCAGCAATTCAAACGGTTTCTCGTCGGTGGCCGGTTCAGGAGTCGACCTTCGTCAGATTTCGGTAGAAAACATCGAGTCGATTACTGTCGATGTTGGAATTCCATCGGCAGAACACGGAAATCTCACCTCGGGTGCGGTTCATATAAAAACAAAATCGGGCGGTTCGCCCTACAATGTTAAGTTTCAAGCCGACCCACACACCAAACAAATTTATCTGAGCAAAGGATATTTATTACAAAATAACAACGGAGTAATAAATGTCGATTTGGGTTTTACCAACTCGTTTCGCGACCTTACCAAACAGACAAAACAATACAAAAGAATTAATGCCACAACCAAATATTCGCGTACCTTTTTCAGAAATAAGTCGCCTCTAATTGTTGATATGAAACTCGATTTTTTACGCTCGCTCGACAATTACAAATACGACCCCGATATGCTAAAAGAGGAGGAACATTTTGCGCAAGACCAAAGTTTACGCGGAAAGATTACGGCGGTTTGGTCGCTTAACAAAGCATTTCTAAAAAGTGTTTCATTCGATTTTGGATACAGCAAAACCTGGCAGGAAGGATTTGAAAAAACGCTGGAGAGTTCGTCGAGTGGGCCCAACTTTTTTGCAACGGCAACCACCAGTGGCGAATACGAGATTTCGTACGGCCCGGCAACCTACTACTCCGAGGTTACTTACAACGGCAAACCATTTAATCTCTATTCGAAATTAAAAGCTAAATTTTATCATAAAGCCGAATTCGTAACAAACAACATACTACTTGGTACAGAGTGGCGAACCACAGGCAACAACGGCGATGGACGCACATTCGACCTAAAAAAACCACCGGCAGGCACCGGAAACCGTCCACGCCCGTTTACCGATATTCCTTCGCTCAACCAGTTTTCACTTTTTTTAGAAGATAATATTACGTTCGACATAGGTACAACCATTCTCGATATTATGGCAGGCACTCGAATGGACAATATTCAACCTGCAGGACTTTTCAAAACTTCGGGCAGCCTGAATTTCGACCCGAGAATTAATGTTCGTTACCAAATTCTAAACAAAAGAAATAACTCGCTTTTTCGCGATTTAGCACTTCGTCTCGGTTACGGACAGACCACAAAAGCACCAACTTTAACTCACCTTTATCCCGATAAAGACTACAACGACAGGATTAGTTTTAACTACTACCCCGACCTAATTGTAGCAACCACCGACGTTGTTCAGGATACAAAAAATTACAATTTACTTCCTGCAAAAAGCAATAAATATGAGGTAGGAATCGATTTCCAAATCGATAAAATAAAAACCCGCATTACAGGTTTTTACGAAAAACACGAGGGCGGATTTATTTCAAGTTATACATACTACCCCATGTTTTTCCGCGATTACGATGTTCTTGATGCAGGGAAACATCCCTATTACATTGAAGGCGACGGTGTTTATTACAACGACGAAACAACCGGAAATCCTATTGCTTTGGGTTACGAAAACGACAAGAAATTTGTGTCGTATTCGCAATTTACAAATGCAAGTACACGGTTAAAAACGGGAGTTGAATACGTTGTTAATTTTGGGAAAATTAAAGCACTCCGCACTTCGTTTTTACTAAACGGTGCTTGGCTAAAAACTGAATCGTACTCGACCGATGCTCCTTACTGGAATACAATTAGCTACACAATTTTCGAAGGGAACAGCAGCCGGCAAGAGTCGTTTGCGGCCAAATATAAAAACCGGTTGGGATATGGAATTGTAAACGAGCGACTGAATACAAACTTTAATGTTATCACCCACATTCCCGAAATTAAAATGCTGGTTACATTAACCACACAGGTAATTTGGTTCGAGAAAGACCACCGCAATATTTACGATGATTATAAGTTGTATTCTCTAACAGAATTGCGCGATTATCTGAACCAACCCAACCTTTTTAAAAACGAAAAAGAGGAGGACTTTTACTACTATCTTCCGGTGGGTTACAAAGCGTACGACAATATTGAACACGAATATACAATTGCCGATTTCGAGAATTCGCTGGCGCAAAAAGCAATCAGGAAAACACAAAAATACCGGTTTGGTGAACGAACACTGCCACCGCTGTTTTTGTGCAACATAAAAATATCGAAAGATATTGCACAGCGGTTTAAGCTGTCGTTTTATGCCAACAACTTTTTAAATATTCAGCCCTGGTACCTCGACGAGCGAAGCGGCCTGTACATCCGCCGCAATCAGCAGCCCTATTTTGGGGCCGATATAAAAATGCAGTTTTAACATTTAGATGATTAGATTTTTAGAGAAAATAGAGAAGAATGAATAGACTTTTTACCCTTTCGGCTTCGCCACTTTCCCTTAAAAGGGGAAGATTACAAAACGAGCTTCTTTGTAAGAATGAAATCTTGTAGGAATATAGTTCAAAGCGTTCTTCTCCGTCGGCTGACGGAGGAGATGTCGAAGAC
>WGCT01000557.1 GCA_015493625.1 Draconibacterium sp.
CTATAAGCAGCAACCATACCAATAAGGTTAGCTCCAATAAAAAAGAAACTATTAGAAATAATTGTTTTATATTTAATACCATTGTAAAGACCAGCAATAATATATACTATAATTACAATCCAACTTGCTAACGAAACCATGAAAAAACGAAGTTTTATTAACACTGCCCCGGCAAGAAAAACAAGTATTAATCCACTGCTATAAACTACAGCTTCGGGTAATTTAACAAGCATAATTATTATACCAACCGAACCTATTAGATATGCTATAAATATTAAAGTCTGCCAATAATTCTTAAAATGTTTTGAATATGATAGGAAAAAAACAGACAACAATACTGGTACAACCATAAGTCGAATAGCGATAAATAGTCGAAAATGCTCTCCAGCTACAATACTATCAAGGTAACCAAAGAAACCATACATAAGAGCCAATACGATAAATGCAATTCTAGTTGTTCTAACCGAACGAGTAAAATAAAAGTCTCTATAAGCGCGCTCTCTTTCGTCAGGAAAGTGAAGGGTTATTGGGTTTAGTTCATCTGAATACTTGCTCCTAAAATTCATTAAGATTTTTTATTTTATATCACAATAAAACAGATAATGTAACAAAGCATAAAGCAGAATATAGTTAAACAGCTGTATTAATCTAATTTTTTTTAACAATCTTTGCAAATGAAATAAAAAAAAATAAAGAATCAAATGCTTAGTCGAAATAAATAAAGGGTTTAACCAATTAATATTAAGGTATATCTGTTGAAAACTATCTTCTAAAAAGCAACTATTTACTCATTATTCTAAGCTTAATTTGTGTGAGCACTTTTTTTGTGTATAACGGAAAATCGCTATTCATCATCCAGCCATAATACCCGGGCTGTTCGCGAAATACCTGTTCAACCGGAATTCCTTTATTCTTGCCAAAATTAAAGGTCTCAATGCCGTTTTCGTCGTAAACAATACGTCCGGCAAAATCAACATTTCGGGTAAACGACGAAAATTCGCTCAGTTTATCAATATCGTTAACAATTGGCGGTTCGGTTTTATTTCCTCTGTTGTCTTCGTATTCAACTCCATCGTACATGTCGAGCTGAGCTTTTAAAACTTCGTAGGTTGCTTTTGTGTCGGCCATTGCACTGTGGGCATTTATTAGCTCTTTTTTGCAATAAAATTTATATGCAGCCGAGAGTGTGCGTTTTTCCATTTTATGAAAAATAGCCTGTACATCGATGAATTTATGTTTCTTTAAATCAATGTCGACATTGGCACGAAGAAACTCTTCGGCCAAAAGAGGAATGTCGAAGCGGTTTGAATTAAATCCGCCCAAATCGCACCCTTCAATAAATTTAGCCAGCGTTTTTGCTACCTCTTTAAAAGTGGGTTCCGTTTTAACATCTTCGTCGTAAATTCCATGTATTTCGGAAGACTCTTCCGGAATATGCATTTCCGGGTTTATTCGCATAAGTTTTTCTTCTTCACTGCCGTCGATATTCACTTTAATGAGTGCTATTTCTACAATGCGGTCGGTGGCAACATTAATGCCTGTGGTTTCTAAATCGAGAAAAACAATAGGATTTTTTAATTGAAGTAACATGGTTTATTTTTAAAATAAAAGGTATCTGAAAGTCTCAAAAATCTTGATTTTTCAGATACCTTTTAAAGTTATCGAATAAGCGAATTATGCATTAATCATCATTGGCATTAGCAGCATTAAAACATCTTCGTCTTCCAGCTCTTTTTCTGCCGGAAGAAGAAGTCCTGCCCGTGTTGGGTCGCTCATTTCTACTGCTACGTCGCTGGTGGATATGTTGGTTAAAATTTCTTGCAGGAAAGTTGATTTAAATCCGATTTCAATTTCGTCGCCTTCATAATCGCAATTCAATCGCTCAACTGCCGAGATAGAAAAATCGATATCCTGAGCCGAAACAACTAACTGGTTGTCGTGAATATTAAGCTTTATCAAGTTGCTTGCCTGATTCGAGAAAACCGATACCCGTTTTACGGTGTTTAAAAAGTTAAGCCTGTCGATTATCATTTTATTGGGGTTTTCGGTTGGAATAACCGAGTTGTAACTCGGGTAGTTTCCTTCAACAAGTCGGCAAATTAGTTTGTAGTTGCTAAGCGTAACAAATGCATTTTTGTTGTCGAACTGCAGTTTTACGTCGAACTCCTCTTTTGGCAGCAAGCTTCGCAATAATCCGGCCGGCTTTTTGGGTAAAATAAACGACGACTCGAATTCAGCTTTTGCATCGATTCGGCGGTAGCGTACCAGTTTGTGTGCGTCCGATGCAACAAAACTCATGTAGTCGGGCGAAAGTTCAATAAAAATGCCATTCATTACCGGTCGTAGTTCGTCGTCGGCAGTGGCAAAAAGTGTTTTTTCAATTCCGCTTAAAATGAGCGAATGATTTACCTCTATCGAAGAAGCTGCTTCGGTATCTAAAGTGGGTTGCACCGGAAAATCTTCGGGATTTAATCCCATAATGCTGAATTTTCCATTGTCGGAAAGAATCTCAATATTGAAAGAGTCGCTGTCGATATGAAACGTAAGTGGTTGTTCGGGAAACTCTTTTAACGAATCGATAGCCAATTTTGCAGGTACTGCAATGGTTCCTTCGCCTTCAATATTGTCTAACTTAATGCTTGTAATTAACGTCGATTCTAAATCGGACGCTGTAATAGTTAATTCTGTTTCGGAAAGCTGAAACAGAAAATTGTCTAATATGGGCATGGTACTTTTACTGCTGATAACCTTGCTTAATGCCGATAAATGACTTAGTAACTCGGTACTTGAAATAACAAACTTCATAGGTATATTTTTTATAATTTTTTAATCAGAATCTATAGGTTTTTACCGGTGTAATATTACAATTAATTTTAGTACACGAATATACAAACTTTAATAATATATACCTACCCAGAAAAGTTCGTTTTTTTACGACTTATCAAGAGTTGTTTATAACTGTGTTTTCGATGAGAAAAAACTCATCAATAAAAAAATTATCGCGTATAACGAAACTTGCGAATAATATTGAATGCAAGCCCAAAAAGAACAATAAAAAGCAGAGGTAAAACAACATTTATAAATTGCCAAAACCCAATCTCTTCGCGCAGTTTAACTTTGTCGAGAAGCCGTAGTTTTAATGCCCGTCCGCGTAGCTGCATAATCCCCCGGTCGTCGTTTAAATAAAAAATGGCATTCATTAGAAACTCTTTGTTGCCAAATGTTTGTCGCGACACACGGTCGTAACCCAGCGGCTGAAAACGTGGCGGCCGGGTTGAATAGTTTACTTTATTTGTAATAACACTTCCATCGGCAATAATTATTATTTGTGTGGGTTTACTCTTTTCTCTGATTTCCGATTGCGCGAACCCATAAATATCAACCATCCGGTTTTTAAATGCCGAGGTAAATTGTCCTTCTAAAAGAACACCCACCGGAATGTGCGAGAGCTTAAAAAGCTCGCGGGCCGGCGGATTATTAATGTTTTCGAGGCTGACCGATGAGGGGGCTTTTACACGCAACGCATTTGGCGATGTGGACAAAAGTACATGTTTTTTTATGTTTTTATTTCCCGAAAGGGTATCGATTGATGAGACAAATTCGCTCATCACCCAATTTAAGTTTCTGCTGATTGGATGGTTGTAGTTGGGTGTTAAAAGTGGCGAATAGTACCACGGATGTAACGTAAATTTTGGAGGATTTCCGGGGGCTGCCGTGTTTACGCGCAACCGGATGCAGTTTACATCTTGCAATAAATCGTAATTCAGCCGAACTCCATATCTGAAAAACAGATCGCCCAAATTTAGGTCGTGTGGGAATGAATAGGTTTTGTACCCTTTCGATAAGCTGTCTAAACTTACCTGCACCGGGTCGATTAGCCAAAGTGTTTTCCCTCCCTGCATTATGTATTGGTCGAGAATGAGTTTTTCGTGTTCGTTAAAAGCTTTCTTTGGTGCAGCAACAATTAAAATATCTGTTGCACTACTCTTTTTATTCAGTTCGTCGGCAGTAATCTCGTTTATTTTGAAATCGGGGAGCAACGCTTCTGCTAAGTCGGCAGTTTCGTAGCGGTTGGCTTCATCGTTTCCTTGTAAAAAGGCAATGGTCGATTTTTTTGTGCGCAGTAGTTTTTCGAAAGCGTTTACCAATTCAAACTCAATGGTTTCAACCGAATTGTTGAAGTTTAATTCGTACCCCGCATTCGGATTATTTTTCAGAAAATTAACAGCAACCTCTTTTCCTTTATAATTAATTACAGCACCCGGAAAGATGTATTTTGTTATGATTCCTTTTTCGGTTTTTCTGCGGAAAGTGGTAGGCCGAACTCCTTTTTTTACCAGCGAATCGATAAACTTATCCTGCTTTTCTCGATTGAGAATTGAATACGGGTCGAAAACGCGAATACGAATTGGAGCGGAAGAGAAAGCATTTAAGATTGCAATTTTCTCGAAAATTTCGGTTTGTATTTTTCGCAGTCCCGGCTCCAGTTCTCCGGTTAAGTAGAGTTCAATATCTACCGGGCTTTCAAACTCCGAAACTACTTCTGCACTAACTCGCGAAACTGTAAACCGTTTATCGGAAGTTAGGTCGAAACGAAGCAGGAAGTTTGCCGAAACGATAAAAATAACCATTAAAACGATCACAAATATTGCGGCATTTATTTTTGTTTTCCGCTGTTTGAATTTCCCTTTCCGTAAAAACAGGCTGGTTAAATAGAGGAAAAACAGGGTCATTCCCACAAAATAAATTAAATCGCGCATATCGATAACACCTCTCGAAACCGACTTGTAATGGTTGTTTATGCTGAACCACAAAAGTAGTTGTTCGAGATTGTACGAAACACCGGAGGTGGCAATAAATTCGAATCCAAGATAAAAAATAAACGCGAGTGCCATTGCCAAAATAAATGCGACAATCTGGTTTTCGGTTAACGACGATGCAAAAATTCCGATGGAAATATAGATGATTGCCAGAAAAAACAGACCGATAAACGAGCCCCAGGTTGCGCCAACATCAATGCTGCCAACCGGATTTCCCAACAGGTAAACCGAAAGGAAAGAGAGTAACGTGGGGAGGAGCGAAAACAGTACCAAAATGCAGCCGGCTAAAAATTTTGCCAACACAATTTTAAAATCGGAAATGGGATGCGTTAGCAGTGTTTCAATGGTTCCCGACCGTTTTTCGTCGGCAAAAAAGCGCATAGTAATGGCCGGAATTAAAAACAGATACAACCAGGGAGCCAGTGTGAAAAGTCCATCTAAAGTGGCGTACCCGTTTTCGGGAATGTTGTATGTTCCTTTAAAAACCCAAAGAAACAGACCGGTTACAAGCAGAAAAACGCCCACAACCAAATATCCGATTAGGGATCCCAAAAATGCTTTTATCTCTTTTTTTAATAAACTATACATTTTTTTGTTCCTGATTTTGGGTTGTTGTTGTTTGGGTAA
>WGCT01000558.1 GCA_015493625.1 Draconibacterium sp.
AAATCAAGAATTAATATTTTCTCTTGCATGAATTTGTTTTTTCAAAAAAATAAAAAGACAAATGTAAAAAATACAGGTCAAAGGTTATCCGATTGTTTAATAAAAAGCGAGTGTTGTTAACATGATTGCATAATTATTGTAAAATTAAACCGTTTGAAACTGTGGAGAATAAATTACTTAATGAATAAAAAAATCGTGATTTTGCTTCGCTCAATTCCCGAAAACCTGTCTGAATTGAGTATAATTGTTAAATTTGGGCGAAATTCTTAATCTGTTTTTAATGAGGTTTTTTCAGTTTCTATTATTGTTTTCTGCTCTGTTTTGCGCAACGGTGTATTCGAATGCACAAGATTTAAAAGAGAATGAGATTGTTGTTATTAAAGGCGAAAAATTTGTTTTACATCAAGTTCGAGCCGGCGAAACAATTTATTCAATTTCAAAAAAATATAAAATTGAACAGTCGGAGTTGCAGAAATATAATCCTAAAATTTCAGATGGGTTAACTATTGGCGAGGTTTTAAAAGTTCCATTTTATAGTAATCCCAATGACTTTCAGAAAGGCGACCCTACTCGTTTCGAAATTTATACGGTTACGCTGAGGCGCGAAACGCCAAACTCTATTGCCAATAAATTTAATATTACGGTCGACCAGTTATTTGCATATAATCCAAAAGTTAGAAAATTTAAAAGAGGGAACAAAATTAAAATACCGGTTTGGGAAGTTGTTAAAGAGCCGAACCCTGAGGTTGTTGAAGAAGAGAAACCGACTGCCGAAAACAAGGGAGGAACAATTACGCACACTGTTGTATCGGGTGAAACACTTTACTCAATTTCAAAAAAATATGGTGTTCCCGAAAGCGAAATTCTTTTGTTGAATCCTGAAGCCAAAAATTTAAAAGCAGGCTCGCAAATAACTCTTCCTGAAAAAACAGAGGTAGCTCCCGTGATGTCTGATACGGTGCAGGCCGATTTTGAGGGAAACTATTTTGAGCATATTATCGAGTCGGGAGAAACGTTGTGGGGAACAGCCCGGAAATACAACGTTACCGAAGAGGAGTTAAAGGCATTGAATCCGGTTTTGCAAACAGGTTTTCAGGCGGGTGTTGTCATAAAAATACCTTTAAAAGAGAAGCTGGAAAATACACAGGCTAAACCCGTTAACAACGACGCTTTTATAAAACATGTTGTTGTGCGTGGCGAAACATTGTATGGTTTGGCAGCAAAATACGAGCTCACAATTCCGGAAATAAAAAAGTTTAATCCTGTTTTAAAAGGCCGAAATCTTGTTGCCGGCGAAACAATACTGATTCCGCAAAAGATTACTGCCGAAATTGTAAATATTGAAGCCACAAATGCTGCCGATTCAATTCGTGAAATTGAAGATTTTTACAGAGTTGAAGAGCCGCCCGTTGTTGTTCCCGAAGCGTGCCGGCACAATGAACAGGGGGCATTTCGGAACGATACGTTTGATGTGGCACTGTTTTTACCATTCTATTTAAATGCAAACGATACATTAAATCGCGAAACGGTTGTAATAGACACGATGGCCGAAACAGCTGATGGTGTGGCAAAAAATAATGAACAAAATATTGAGCAGGATACGGCTATTGAACAGGTTGAACAGAAAGAACTGTTTAAGCAATTCTACAGAAATAGTGAGCACTTTCTCGAGTTTTACGAAGGGGTTTTAATTGCAGTCGATTCGATGCAAAACCGGGGTATGAACATTCGGTTGCATGTTTTCGATACACAACGAAATGTCGACTCGGTTCGTGCATTTATTTCGTCGGTAGAGTTTTTGGAAACCGATTTAATAATCGGCCCGGTTTACGAACGTGTACAAAAAGAGGTGGCCCAAATTGCAGCTAAAAATCGTATTCCAATGGTGTCGCCACTTGCTTCGCAATCGATGATTACAAAGAGCAATCCTCAGTTCTTTCAGGCGGTTCCGTCGCGCGAATATGTTGCTGCCGAAACTGCTGAGATGATTGCCGAGGAGTATTTTAATAGCAATTTTATTATTCTGAAAACATCGGCTTATGAAGGAACTCCGGAGGGAAAACTGGTGAGTATGATTCAGGAAAAGTTGTATAACTCGGGGTTTTTAAGTAGTCCGCAGGGAGTGAGCTTTACGGTTTACGATTTTAAACACGAAGGCCCGTACGGATTACGGCGAATTATGTCGCACAGCAAAGAGAATGTTATTTATATTCCATCGTCGAAAGAGGGGGAGTTGAGTGTCGCCATTTCGAATATTAATAATCTGGCCGACGACTATTCAATTACTTTAATTGGTACAAACCGGTTTCCGAATTATCATAGCATCGATGTGGAGCAGTTTCATAACCTTAAATTAAAATATATTGCGCCAAACTGGATTGATTATAACAAACCCGAAACGGCTGAGTTTCTCGGAAAATTCAGGAGTAATTTTGCCACCGACCCTGGAAAAATTGGGGTGCAGGGGTTTGATGTGGCCTACTACTTTTTAAATGCGTTAAACTATTACGGAAAAGATTTTGGAACATGTTTGCCCTATTTGAAAATAAATCTGGTGCAGGAGAACTTTCATTTCGAAAAGGTTTCGCAGTTTGGCGGATTTATGAATGAAGGAGTTTCGGAAATCTCGTATAATAGGAATTATGAAGTGCACCGAATTCGAGTAAAAGGGCAGCCGGTATTTGTTCAGGGAGAGTAATGTTAATTGAATTGTAACCGTGTCGTTTAACGATATAAAAAAACCGTTCTCTTTTAAAAAGAACGGTTCTTTTGGATTATTCCTTTACAAACGCTTAGCTTGCTTTCGGAAGTTTTTATTCAAACTGTTTAAAAGTTTTTTTAATAATTTCAATTGCTTCCATCAGCTGTTTTTCGGAAATTACCAGAGGTGGCGTAAACCTGATAATATGCTCGTGTGTGGGTTTTGCAATCAATCCGTTTTCTTTTAATGCCAGACAAACATCCCACGCTGTTTTTCCATTTTTCGGTTTTATGGCAACAGCGTTTAGCAATCCTTTTCCCCGAACAATTTCAATCATTTCCGAGTCGATTGCACGCATCTCTTTCCTGAATATTTCGCCCATTTTATTTGAGTTTTCAATCAGCTTTTCATCGATAATTACGTCGAGTGCAGCCATTGCAACTTTTGCAGCCACCGGATTACCACCGTATGTGCTACCGTGTTCGCCGGGTTTTATGGTAAGCATAATTTCGTCGTCGGCAAGTACGCACGAAACGGGATACATTCCCCCCGAAATGGCTTTCCCGAGAATTAAAATATCGGGCCGTACATTCTCGTGGTCGCAGGCCAGCATTTTTCCTGTTCGTGCCAGCCCGGTTTGAACTTCGTCGGCAACAAAAAGTACATTGTTCTTTTTGCAGAGAGCCGCTGCTTTTTGCAGATAGCCATCTTCAGGAACATAAACACCGGCTTCGGCCTGAATGGGTTCAACTAAAAAACCTGCAACATTTGGGTTTTGCAACTCTTTTTCAAGTTGCTCCAAATCGTTATACGGAATGTTTATAAATCCCGGAGTATAGGGGCCGTAATGGTTGTATGCATCGGGGTCCGACGACATTGAAATAATGGTAATTGTTCGTCCGTGGAAGTTGCCGTCGCAAACAATAATTTTAGCCTCGTTTGCCGGTACTCCTTTCACTTTATATGCCCATTTTCGAATTAATTTTAGAGCGGTTTCGTCGGCTTCGGCACCCGAGTTCATTGGTAGCATTTTGTCGTAGCCAAACAATTTGGTCATATACTCTTCCCATTCTCCAAGTACATCGTTATAAAATGCCCGCGATGTTAGGGCAAGTTTACTTGCCTGATCGATTAATGCTTTTGTGATGCTTGGGTGGCAATGCCCCTGATTTACTGCTGAATATGCGGCAAGAAAGTCGTAATATTTTTTGCCTTCAACATCCCAAACAAAAATGCTTTCTCCTTTCGATAAAACTACCGGAAGCGGGTGGTAGTTGTGTGCGCCAAATTTATCTTCTTTGGCCATGTAGTCAGTGCTATTCAATTTAGTCATTTTGTTACGTTTTAAATTTGTGCAGAATTACAATATTTTATGTTCATTTCAAAAAAAGATATTGTGTTAATAAGCAGTGAGAAAAGTCAGTTTTTGCCATTGGTTTTTTTGGAGTTGAAGCGAAATTGTTTTAGGATAAAAAGAAAAAGCCGGTCAACACCGGCTTTCTGAAACTGTTTAATTGCTCATTTAAAACCATTTCTACAAAGAGGGGAGAGAAATGGATGAAGTTAAGCTGCTTCTTGTTAATTAAGACTTACAAATATTGAATTTGTTACAGTATGTATCCGGAATTTTCGCTTATTTTTGAAGAAAAACTTTTTTCGATGAAAAAATCAGAATTATTCGACTTTGTTATTCAATATTTTGAAAGAACAATGGCCGTTGCCGAAACCGAATTGGAATATGGGAATCCGTTTGAGTTAATTGTTGCAGTTATTTTATCGGCACAATGCACCGATAAAAGGGTAAATTTAATTACCCCCGAGTTGTTCAAGCGTTTTCCAACACCGCAAAAAATGGCTGAAGTCGATTCTGCTGAAGTTTTCGATTATATCAGAAGTTGTTCGTACCCAAATAATAAAGCAAAGCATTTGGTTGGTATGGCACAAAAACTAATTGAATTGTTTGACGGTGTTGTTCCGGGCGATGTTGATGATTTGCAGAAGTTACCCGGAGTTGGACGAAAAACGGCTAATGTTATTGCTGCTGTTGTTTTTAATAAACCAACCATGGCGGTCGATACGCATGTTTTTCGTGTTGCTGCCCGAATTGGATTAAGTACGAATGCAAAAACACCGCTTGCCACCGAGTTGCAGTTGGTAAAATATTTCCCCGAGGAGATTATTCCCAAGGCACATCATTGGTTAATTTTGCATGGTAGGTATACTTGTTTGGCTCGAAAACCAAAATGCGAAAAGTGTGGATTAACCGAAGTTTGCAAGTTTTACAAAAGGGAGGTTGCAAAACAATAAGCTAATTAGTTATTTCTCAATAGTTCGATATTCCGAAGGAATTCCTTCGGAGCCAATGGGATGTTTTTATATTATGCTGATGTTTAATAAAATACCTAAACGTATATATACTCAAACCAAATAGCTTTTCTCCCGATGTACATCGGGATCATGCTTGTTCTTTTTGCCCACAACTTCATCGAAAAACATTGTAGTAACCTGTTACAACGCAGTTTTTCGCTTCGCTGTGAACAAAAATAACTTCGCCTCAATTCCCGAAAACCTATCTGAATTGAGTATAGTTGCGTCAAATGTTTGATGTTGAGTGGTTTAGTTTTCGTCTTGTACCCAAAAAACTACCAATCTGTTCTTATGTAAGCAAGAGTAAACTAACGGCCATAATTACCATTCCTCCAATTAATCCGTAAACAGCAATGTGGTGTTCGCCATACTCTTCGGCAGAAGGAAGTAACTCATCGAAGGAGATAAAAACCATAATTCCGGCGACTCCTGCCATTACTGTTCCAAAAATAATTTCTGAATTACCCGAGTTAAGAAATGGCAACAAAACAAGGTATGCAATTGCAGCTCCCACAGGTTCGGAAACACCCGAAAGAAACGATAATATAAATGCTTTTTTTCGACTTCCGGTGGCATAAAAAATAGGAACCGAAACAGCAATTCCTTCCGGAATATTGTGAATGGCAATGGCAATGGCAATGGCAATCCCTGCAGTAGGATTGTTAATTGCCGACATAAATGTTGCAATTCCTTCGGGGAAATTATGAATGGCAACTGCCAGTGCGGTTAATATTCCCATTCGGTATAGTTTTTTGAAACGGGCGGCTTCCGCTTTATTGTCCATTGCTTCAACCGACCTTATTTCGTGTGGATTTTCGAAAGTTGGAATAAATTTATCGATAAGAGCGATTAAAAGCATTCCGCCAAAAAACGAGATGATGGTGTAAAGATTTCCTGTAAACTTACCAAAATAACCAACAAAACTTTTATTGGCTTAGGGGAAAATTTCGACAAACGAAATGTAAATCATTACGCCTGCTGAAAAACCCAGCGAAAGTGTGAGCAATTTGGTATTTGTACGTTTTGCAACAAAAGCAATGGCACTTCCAATTCCGGTCGACAATCCGGCAAATGTGGTAAGCAAAAGTGCATATATAATTTTTGAACTCTCCATTATTTTAGTTTAAAGAATAAAAATAGTAAAAGTAGTTAATTCTTAATTAACAAATCAATTCGGCTTAAGTGTCATTTAGTCAGTTATTTATGTGGACTGTTTGTAAAATGGAGCAAAATTATTAGTGAAGAACTTTGATTCTTTATTAAACTTTGTACATTTGCCGCTCAACATGTTTAACTAAAAAAATAGATTGTTATGTCATATGTTATTTCTGATGATTGTATTGCATGTGGAACATGCATCGATGAATGTCCGGTAGACGCAATTACTGAAGGTGATATTTATAAAATTGATCCTGATCTTTGTACCGACTGTGGCTCTTGTGCAGAAGTTTGTCCTGTAGAAGCAATTTCTGCAGAGTAACTACTCATCGCAAAAAGACATTTAAATGCCTGCTATCAAATTTGATTGGCGGGCTTTTTTTTGTCTTTTTTTTAGAAAGTTACCCATTATTTTTTTTCGATGAATTGCGAATAATAAGTTGAGTGGGCATTGTAATGGTCTCGAAATTTGTATCTGATGTTTTATTGTTAATTTGGTTAATAACAAGTTTGGCAGCTTTTTGTCCCATTAAAAAACCCGGTTGTTTTATTGTGCTGATTGAGGGAGTTACCACCTCCGAAAAGGGCTCGTTACTGAACCCAACAATTGCAATTTCATCGGGCAGTTTAATTCCAACTTCTTTTAAATAGATAATAATTCCAAGAGCCGTTGTGTCGTTGGCGCAAAATACAGCATCGGGTAATTTGTTGTTTTTTCGAAGTGTCTTTAATGCTTTAACACCATCGTTTTGGGTCATGGTTCCGTTAAATATTAACGATTTATCTGTTTTTAATCCTGCGTCGTTTAGTGCTGCAATAAAACCTTTTTGTCTGCTTTTATAAATGTTAATGGTTTGCGGACCACCAATATGTGCAATTTTCCGTGCACCGTTTTCAATTAAATGTTTTGTTGCCCGGTAGGCTCCTCCAAAATCGTCGACAATAATTTTATGTGTATCTATCTCGTTGGTAACTCTGTCGAATAAAACCAAAGGAATTTTCCGGTCGGTAAAAAGTTTTAAGTGTTCAAACGATTTTGTCTCCATTCCAAGCGAAAGAATCAATCCGTCGACCCGGTTTGCAAAAAGTGTATGTGCAATTTTTACCTCTTTTTCAATTTTGTCATTCGACTGCGATATGGTAACGGTAAAACCGTTTTTGTAAGCAATATCTTCGATTCCGCTAATAACCGACGAAAAAAAATGGCGGTTTATTAATGGAACAATTACTCCAATTGTATTTGTTTTTTTTGTTCTGAAACTTGCCGCTAAAACATTGGGGCGGTATCCCATTTCTTCAGCAGTTTTTTTTATCAGTTTGCGGGTCTTTTCGCTAATTATAGGATTGTTTTTAAGAGCACGCGAAACGGTTGATGCTGAAATGTTTAACTGTTTAGCAATGTCGTGAATTGTAATTTCCATTTTCTTGTTTTGTAGATGCAAAGTTAATTAATAAGTTATAGTAATGCAATCGATTGCAATGTTGTTGAATTATTTCTATTTTTACTTCGAATAAAAAAATAAATTAGAAGTATGGCTACAATATACGAAGAGCGGTACAGTTATCATCCCGACGATTTTAAACTGTATGGAACAGAAAAGATTAGAAAAGAGTTTTTAGTAGAAAAACTGATGGAGGCAGGGAATATTCGCTTGGTTTACTCTTTGGCCGAACGTTTTATTGTTGGAGGTGCAGTTCCGGTAAACAATGCTTTACCGTTAGAAACAATCGACCCGTTAAAAGCCGATTATTTTTGCGAACGTCGCGAGTTGGGAGTAATTAATGTTGCAGGAGCCGGTTCGGTGGTTGTTGATGGTGTTGAATATAAAATGAATTTTAAAGATGCGCTCTACATTGGCAAGGGAAACAAGGAGGTTCTTTTTAAATCGGACGACGAAAAGAGTCCGGCACATTTTTATATTAATTCGGCACCGGCTCATAAAGAGTATCCTGTAAAGCATGTTACTATGGGCGATGCAAATGTACTCCATCTGGGTTCGCTCGAATTTTCGAACGAGCGCGATGTTAATCAACTGCTTATTAATGGAGTGGTAGAAACCTGCCAGTTGCAAATGGGAATGACAGAATTAAAAACGGGGAGCGTATGGAATACAATGCCGCCGCATTTGCATAGCCGGCGCAACGAGGTCTATTTTTATTTCGATGTTCCTAAAGAGCAGGCAGTTTGCCATTTTATGGGGCAGCCCGACGAAACGCGCCATATTTGGATGCAAAACGAACAAGCAGTAATCTCTCCAAGTTGGTCGATTCATGCAGCTGCCGGAACAAGTAATTATATTTTTATTTGGGGAATGGCAGGCGAAAATCTCGACTATACCGATATGGATGTAATTCAACCTAACGAACTTAAATAATTTAATACACAATTATTATGATACAGGAATTATTCGATTTAACCGGACAGGTTGCATTAATAACCGGAGGTACGCATGGAATTGGAATGGTTATTGGAAAAGTTTTGGGACAGGCAGGAGCAAAAATATGCGTAAACGATATTGATGCTGATAAGTTGGAAAGTTGCAAAAAAGAGTATGCCAACGTGGGGGTCGATGTTTTTACAGTGAAATTTAATGTTACCGATGAAGATGATGTGGAGCGGGGAATCTCAATTATTGAAAAAGAAGTTGGTGCCATCGATATTTTGGTTAATAATGCCGGAATTATTAAACGCATTCCAATTCTCGATATGCCGGTTGCCGATTTTAAACAGGTAATTGATGTCGATTTGGTTGCACCGCTAATAGTGGCAAAACGGGTAGCTCCTAAAATGATTGAAAAGCGTTCGGGGAAAATAATAAATATGTGCTCGATGATGAGTATATACGGACGTAACTCCGTTTCGGCATATGCTGCAGCAAAAGGAGGACTAAAACTTTTAACAGCCAATATGACTTGTGAGTGGGCAAAATATAACCTGCAAATTAACGGAATTGGGCCGGGGTATATTGCCACATCGCAAACTGCAGCCATCAGAGAAGGCAACCACCCGTTTAACGATTTGGTAATGACCCGAACTCCGGCAGGACGTTGGGGCAAACCCGAAGATGTTGGTAATGCAGCACTCTTCCTTGCATCGAAAGCCAGTAATTTTGTAAACGGACATGTTCTTTTTGTCGATGGTGGAATTTTGGCAAACTTTGGTTACGTTGCCGGCGAAAACGATATTTAGTTTGAGGATGGAAATGTTTTTTGAAGTTATTCGGGTGTTTATCGAGGCACCTCTTTTGTCTCTTCTTTTTTGGTTTTCTGCTTTTTTATTGTCGAATTTTCTTTCCTCTTTTTCTTCTTTCTTTTTATTTTATCAATTAGTTTTCCAATCTGTTCAGAGGGCGAGAACCGAAGTAAACTAACCGACGAGGCTTCGACACGTTGTACGCGGTTGTTTGTGTTAAGAACCTCTTTCATTCGTTCCGACTCGGTATAACTATCGAGAGGCTTTGCCCTAAAATCAAATTTTATCGACTCAATATTTTTCATTGCTTTTTCGTAATCTGTTTTTTGGTTGGGCGAAACATCAACACCTTTAATATTTATTGTATCGATGTTTAATTGAATGGTTGGGTTGGTAAGGAGCGAAAAAACGGTTACTGTTTTTCTGAAATAGGAGACATGAGAAATAATTAGTGTGTCGCTGGGCAAAACCCAAATAGAGAAAACGCCGTTTGCGTTGGTTACATTTTTGTCTAAGTCGCGCGAGTTAAATACATAAGCGTCGGCAACCGGCATACTATTTATTCCAACAACTCTTCCCTCAATCTGAAATTTTTTAGTTTGAGCAAAAGAGGCGAAAGTGGCAAAAAAGAACAGTATAAAAAGTATTTGTCTCATAGTTGATTTGTTGAGTCAAAGGTCGGAATTTTCTCTGTTAAATTGAACAAAAAAATGCAAACAATGTTTAACTCAAAAATATATTAAATGTTGGCTGCCGGATTATGTGTTTTCTTTTAAAAATTAAACGTACTCCACTTTTACTTTTTTGAAAAACTTGTGTATTAATAGTTTTACAATTCGTTTAACAACAAATTTCCTGAGTTCAAGCTCAAGCGGTTGCTCGGGGTCTTGATGTGCCCAGTTTATTCGGGTGCCAACAATTATATCGATACAATCGTGTTTTAACAGAAGTTTTACCACTTCCTCTGGCGGAGTATTTCCCAAACGAGTGTCGCTGTTATAGTTCTCCAGAATCTCTTCCACTTTTCCCAGTGTTAAAATTCCTTCGGTAACCATCTCAAAACCATTCATATTTGCACTGGGAGGTAACGAGTCGGCTTGTTTATGCCCGTGTTGAATTTCAACTTCGAGGTTTAATTCGCGAGCAATAATCTCGGCAGTTGTGCCACCACAAATAATTTTCTTGCCTCCAAAATTTTTTATTCTTTGCACAAAGTGCGAATCTTTTATTTTATAAAATGGTGGGCCGGTAATAAGCATAAACTTCCGTGGTTCACGAAAATAAATGACACCGCAGGTGGTGTCGTCTTTTGCCGAGAAATCGTCATTCATTAGCGCATGATTAATAATCTTTCGGGCCAGCTTTGTTGCCGAAATATCTGTCATCCGGTTTATCTGCTTTAGTGCAAAGTCTTCCACACTTTCAATCGTCCAGCCCAATGGTAATTCTGCTCTCCCAAGCCCCGACTGTGTTACTCCGTCGGTTGTAAAAATAATACGATCCTCTTTTTGGGCAATAAACTCACGACAACGCAAAAGTTTTCCCAGATTTTCTTCGCCTCTTACTTTCAATTCGTACTCTTTAGGTTGAAAAATAGCACCTTTACGTATAATTATTAATGGTGGATTGTCGTAGTTTATTATCCGAACCAACCCGTCTGCTTCAAGTTCAATAATAGTGAAAGTTGCATAATTTTCTTTGCCGTCGCTGCTTTTTGGTAATGCATTCATAATTATTTGTGCGGCAACCTCAGGTTTGGTGTGAAGTGTCGAATATTTCATTGCCATGGTTGCTGTTAGCGTTGCCAAAACACTGGCTTTTATTCCGTGTCCAATTCCATCGCTTAGCACCAGAATTTTTCGCCCCTCCTCTTTAAATACACTCGACTGGAATACATCGCCACAGGCAATTTCTCCTTTTGGCCTGTTTTGCTGAACGTTAATTTCTATATGAAAATCATCGTTATTCGTTGTTTCCATATTTGTAACTTTTTATTATCGAATTCAATAACTCTTCCGTTTCAGCAGCATTCTCGCCAAGCAGGTAGGCAATTTTTTGTACCGTTTCAATATTTTGTTTATTTATTCGTTGTGCCCGGTGTACAATCTCGTCGCGTTCTAACATAGGGGCCGACATATCTCGAATTACAGCTCCGACAACCCGGTTTTTGTACAACGTTATTACGGCAATATGCAGTAATTTATTCTGAATTTCGAGGTCGCGTTCGAGCAAGTTCTCTCCCGAAGTCATTATATTCGAAATCATTTTAAAAACGGTGTCGGGAACAAGTACTCTTGCATCGGCACTTTTTAATCCGGGAATTGTTTCGTAGAGGTCTTCAATCTCTTCTCCCATTAGTTTTGCAAAGCTTTTGTTCGAGTCGATTACCTTAAATTCTTTGTCGACCATAATAATTCCTGCCGAAATTTTATGTAGCATATGCGACGAAACTTCCATTGTTTCTTGCACTTTCTCTAATCGTTTCTCGGTTTTTTTTAACTCGGTAATATTGTTTATCGAACCAACAATACCAATTATTTTATTGTTGTTGTCGCGAATTACCGCTTTATTTATTATGGTATAATAGATGGTTCCGTCACTATTTTTTACCCTGTTTTCATAAATCTGTTCCCCGGGGTTTTGCAGCAGTTCTTTATCCTGATTGGCATAAATCTCGGCTGTCTCTTTCGAATGGAGCTCGAAAACCGATTTCCCTATTGTCTCCTCTTTTGGACGTCCGGTAAATTTCTCGTGCGCTTTATTACACATTTTGTAAATGCCATTTAAATCGCGGTAGAAAATAGGTACGGGCAGAGCATCAATAATTTTTTGGTGAAATTCCGGGTCGTCGCAAATAGAATTTTTTAATGACTTTTTATCGTAAAGCATTTTATCGGTTTTTATTTACTCAAGCCAAATAGTTTTTCGTCCGATGGACTTCGGAATTATGCTCGTTCTTTTTGCCCTTAGCTTTATCGAAAAACATTGTAGTAACCTATTGCAACGCAGTTTTTCGCTTCGCTATGAACAAAA
>WGCT01000559.1 GCA_015493625.1 Draconibacterium sp.
AAAACAATGAAAGACAAAAAACAAAATACAATAATTCATATTGGAATGCCAAAGGCAGCTTCCACTTCGTTGCAACAGAATTTTTTTGTACGGCTGCCTTTAATAAATTATATTGGTATAGGAAGCGAGAATACAACATTAAAAAAAGCCTTAAAACAGATTATTTTTGAAGAAGAACTCAACTATCGTAAATCGGAGATGAAAAATATTTTTGAAACTTGTTTTAAAAAGAATCTCCCAATAGTGCTTTCGAATGAAAATGTGTGCATACCAATAATAAAGCAATTTGCCAAAATTCCACAAGAAAGAGAAATTATTGCCAATCGGTTTAAAGCCATTTATCCCGATGCTAAAATTCTTATTATCATCCGCAATCAATTTAATATACATCAATCAATGTATGTTCAAATACTAAAAGGTGAACGGAACAACATACCGATAAAAAAAATATCGTTTAATAAATGGATAAACTGGAACATTAATTTGCATAAAAACGGGCACGATAACATTTTCAGGTTTGCCGAATACGATTCAATTATTAGTTTATACAAAAGTCTGTTTCGTGAGGTAAAAGTTGTTATTTTTGAAGAGATGATTAAAGATATCCAAAGTTTTATAAGCGATGAGTTGTGCGCATTTATTCATATTGATTCAGAAAAAGCGATGAAACATTACGTCAATACGAAAAAAAACAGCAGACGTTCGAAAACAAGTATTATGGCCGAAGACGGAATTCGGATAACGCTTAACTTTTTTAGAGACAAATTGGGAAATCCGCAAAAAATTATTTCAACAGAAAAAAGAAAAAGATTTATGAAACGGATACACCGAATAACTCATTTAATTCCACTTGGAAAGATTGATACTACATATTACGACAATCAGAAAAAATTTATTGAAACATACTATAAAACCGGGAACAGAAAAGTTTCGGAACTAATTGGTGTTGATTTAAAAAAATACGGATATCCGGCATAAAAACTGAAATAAAACTGTGACTTCAACCGAAAAAAATACAATAATTCATATTGGAATGCCCAAGGCAGCTTCCACTTCGTTGCAACAGAATTTTTTTGCACGGCTGCCTTTAATAAACTTTACAGGGGGACCAGAAAACTACAATTCAACCTCAAACCTTGCATTTGTAAAAACAGTTCACAACGATGAGTTGTATTTCGATGCTGATAAAATAAGGGAAGAAATTACAAAAGATTATGACCCGGCTCTACCAATTGTTCTTTCAAAAGAGTTTGCCTGTGCTCCTTTCATCCCGCTTTCGAGAGGAATACCACAAAGTAGAACTACCATTGCCAAACGTTTTAAAGCACTTTTCCCCAATGCCAAAATATTGATTATTATCAGGAATCAGCTTAAACTGCAAAAGTCGCTCTATTCGGAGTTTTACAAACACGAAAGCCGATTTTTAAAATCGCACATGGTATCGTTTAAAAAATGGATGGAACTGAATAGAAAACTCGAAAGCGAAGGGAAACAAAATGTTTTTCATTTTGCCGATTTCTATTCGCTAATAACTCTGTACAAAAGTTTGTTCGACGAAGTTAAAGTGGTTGTTTTTGAAGAGATGATAAAAGATATGCACGGCTTTTTAGAAAACGATTTGTGTGAGTTTATTGGCATTGAAGCAAACGAAGCAATGCCCTACTACATTGACAGCATTAAAAATAGCAGGCATACAAAAACGGGAGTGTGGGCCGAAAATGTTACTCGAAAAATTATCAACTTTCTGCAAAACAGTTTGGGAAATCCGCAGAAAAAAATTCCGATTGAGAAAAGGAAAAAATTTATGCAAAAAGTACATCGATTTAACGCATCAATTCCTTTCGGAAAAATTAACCCGAAATATTCGGAAAAACACAAAAGTTATTTGACAAATTATTATGCCGAAGGAAATCGAAAAGTTTCGGAAATGATTGGTGTTGATTTGGAGAAATACGGATATCCGGTAAAATAATAAAATTAATTTCGACAAAATGAAGAAGGTACTTTTTGCATTAACACCGGCACAAAAACTGGCAAATGGCTCGGCAACTTACACCTATTTTATTTTGCTTCAGGCCATTAAACATGGCAAGTTATTCGATGTATATTACAATCCTCAAAACAATTCGAACCCCGAATTCAGAATTGATATTTTACCCAAAACAACCAACGTATTTAAATGCACAACGTTAAGTGAGGTTGAAATCCTGCTGAATTCAAACCGGTACGATGTTCTGTTTTTGGGTTCCGAAACCGATTCGGACGCTAAAATACCCAAAAGCATTACTCCAATTATTACGGTACACGACCTGCGTTATATGGAAGTTACAGGCGATAAATACCGGCACTTGTACCGGAAATCGAACTTCGGAAGATTAAAACAGATTCTGCTCAACCGCTTTTATCCAATGAACGAATCGAATGCTCAAAAAAAGCGTATTTCGAAATTTATTAACCATCCAAAACTTGAAATCGTTACCGTATCGAATCACACTAAATATTCTATCCACTACCATTTTCCATATATTCCCGAAGAAAGAATTCATGTTTTTTATTCTCCAAATCCGGAAATGAAAGAGCAGTTTAATAATCAGAAAGAGAAGATTTTTTTTAATAAACACAGCATTAAAAAGAAAGAGTATTTTCTGATTATTAGTGCTGGCAGGTGGTTTAAAAATTCGTACCGTGCCATTAAAGCATTCGACCATTTATTTACAAAAAAGGCCATGCAAAATAAAAAAGTGGTTGTGCTGGGTGTTTTGGGGTCAAAAAAAATAATGAAAGTAAAAAACAAAAAATCATTTGTTTTTATCGATTATGTTTCGGCCGAAATGTTGCAATTATTGCTTGCCAACGCATTCGGTTTTATCTATCCAAGTTTACAAGAAGGATTTGGTATTCCGCCACTCGACGCCATGCAATATGGCACGCCTGTTTTGGCATCGGCAGCCACAGCAATTTCCGAAGTATGCAGTTACGGCGCATACTATTTCAATCCCTATTCGGTGCAGGAAATAGAAAACAGAATTATGTATTTGCTGAACGACTCCTCGTTTTACAATTCATGTTCGGAACTGGGCATAAAACGAAGAAAGGAGTTGGATAAACTTCAAAAAGCCGACCTCGATAAACTTTTGTCTTTTATTTTCGATTAGTTTTTTCATTAACTATTCGCTGCAAACTTGCACCAACTTGCTCTGAAACCTCGTTAAACGACCGTTTCTCCAGAATTTTCTTTGTATCAATATCAAGAAACGACCGTGTTGAAATCCAATTACTTAAACGGTGCATTAACTCCTCAGAACCGGAATAAGTTACAAACATCGGCTTTATCCCTTTTTCGAGTTCGTAAAACGATGGAATTAATGCCGGCTTCCCCGAAACAATAGCATCGTTAATATTCCCCGAGACTTTTGTTTTTCCGGCTATTTCGCGAAAAATGGAGAAATGATAAAACTGCGTAACCGGAATAAGTAAAAAGTCGGTATTTTCGGTTACCCGCTTAAACTCGTCGAGCGGAACAAAAGCGTTGTATGTGTTTACCCTGAAGTTTGAGTTTTCGAGCTTTTTAAACTTTCGGAGAATTGCTTTGCCTTTTAACCCAACAGGCCGGCCAAGAAAGGTTAAAACCACTTTGCTTTTTAATTGGGGAGTAAGATTTTTAAATGCCCCATAAACTTCGTTATAGTCTTTCTTACGCTTATCGACCAGCCCAATTATTGTTATCGACACAAAGTCTTTTTCAACAACTTTACTAGTTTTTGTATTGGCATAAACAAACGGGATAAAATCAATAACTCTCTCCTCCGAAACAAAACCATTTTTAATTGCATATTGTGCAACCGATTTTTCGGGAAAACTAAAATAATCGACCCTGTTTTGAATGAATTTTCTACGGTAGAAAAGCTCGAAACTGCCAATTACTCTACGAAAGATATACGAAGTATCTTTCCAAATATAAAAAGGAGAGAGCTTAAAATCGAGATTCTTCCAGCTAAAATTAAGATAAGTATTTACAT